>DASVMV010000185.1:0-7750 GCA_036384155.1 Micromonosporaceae bacterium | reverse complement strand
GGCACGTGCGTGGTGCTCGCCGCGCCGCCAGCCGTACGGCGAACGGTCGACCTGTGGGGAGCGCGCACCGACCTGCCGCTGCTGCGCCGGGTCAAGCACCGGGTCGACCCGGCGCACCGCCTGGCGCCCGGGCGGTTCACCGGCGGCCTCTGAGGCCGGCCCGCATTCGTCAGACGTAGGGCGCCACGGCGGGAACATCCCCGGCGGGCCGGAATGGTCGCCGCAGCAGCGAGCCGTACCAGCGGGCGAGGTGACGGTTGCTCATCGGTCCGCCGACGCCGGGTGTGAGCCGGGTGCCGCCGGCGCGGCGAAGCGGCGTCGCTGCCTCCCGTTCGGCCCGGGGTCCGCGGCGACCGTTCTGCCGTCGTTGCGGAGCACCAGGATGGCGATGTCGTCGCGGGGCGGCTCCGCCGAGAAGCCGATCGCCGTCGAGCGCAGCCGCGCGGCGACCAGGTCGGCCGAGTAGCCGGCCAGCGGAGCGGCCGCGGCCCGCAGGCGGTCGGTACCGAAGAGCTCCCGGCCGCGCCGCCGTTCGGTCACCCCGTCGGTGTAGAAGACCAGGGCATCGCCCGGCGCCAGACTGACGTCGGCGACCGGCGAGGTCACCGAGTCGAGCAGGCCCAGTGCCGTGCCGCCCTTGCCGACGAAGGACGCCTGGCCGTCGGCGTGTACGAGGATCGGACGGTCGTGACCGGCCAGGTGCAGCGACACGTCCAGCCGGTCGTCGGCACCACGGCCGACCGTGGCCAGCGCCAGGGTGCAGTACCGGCCCGCCCCGCGCTCTATCAACGTCTCATTGAGCCGGGCCAGCGCCTCGGGCGCCGGCTTGCCGTCCGAGACCAGCACTCGGAGGACGTCGCGGACCAGGCCGGTAACGGTCGCCGCCTGCACCCCTTTGCCGGACACGTCCCCGACGACCACCAGCCAGCGGCCGCCGCGCAGCGGGACGACGTCGTAGAAATCGCCGCCCACCTCGGCGGCGTCGCCGGCCGGGACGTACTCGGCAGCAAAGCCGATGCCATCGACTATCGGGAGCACCGGCGGCAGCAGCGACTGCTGCAGCGTGAGGGCGACCCGCCGGCGCTCGTCGTGGATCCGGGCGTTCTCGATCGCCAGCGCCGCCCGGCGCGCGATGTCTTCGAGCACGCCGACCTCGTCCGGATCATGCCGGTGGTCATGATGGCGTCCCACGGCCACGGTGCCCATCCGTTGCCCCCGGGCGACCAGGGGCACCGCGAGACCCTCCGTCGGCGGGCCGAGCGGCACCTGCCATCCGCTGCGGGACGCCTCCCGCAGCCGGGCGTACACCGAGTCCGGTCCGGTCTCCTGGAGCAACGCGTGCAAATGCGGAAGCATCGCCTCGTCGGCGTGCCCGGCGGCCGCGAGCTGCAGCCGGCCCCACTCGTCCGTCGTGTGCACGGCACACCACTGGCCCAGCCGGGGCACCAGGAGGTGCGGGATGAGGGCGAGGGTCAGGTCGACGTCGAGCGACTGGGCGAGCAACTCGCTGGCCTCGGCCAGGAACGTCAGCCAGGCCTGCCGCCGCCGGTCGACCCGGTGCAGCCGGTCGTTCTCTAGATGCAGGGACAGCCGCTCGGCGGCCAGGGCCGCCAGGGGTTGCGCGTAGGCCGAAGGCGCCGTGTCCAGCTCCAGCTCGCCGGCGTACGGCCGGTGCACCGCCAGTGGGATAAGCACCGGCTCGTCCCCGGGGTGCGCGGGGCGGCCATGTCGGGCGAGGGTGCGCATCCCGGTCCCGTCGCCCCGGTCCAGGCGCACCGCGCCGCCGGTCGCTCCGACCATCTCGGCCACCCGCTCGAGCAGGGCGGCGGCGAAGTCCGGCAACGGGTCCTCGGCGTACGGGTCGAGCGTCACCTGCATCAACCCGGCCACCGAGCCGGCGCTGGGTCCCGCCGTGGGGGTGGCGCCGGTCTGGTCTTCGGCGCCGGCGGATCCGGACCCGGACCGCGATGCGGCGGGCCGGGCCGGATCGATCCCGTGCGCCGCCTCGGCGGCCGCCGCCGGATGCGGGTCGCCGGCAGGCCGGTGCCGGTCGAGATGGAACCAGACGCCCTTGCCGGTGCGATGGTGGGTCGTGCCCCACCGGCTGGCGAAATGGTCGACGAGCAGCAGACCGCGGCCGCGCTCGGACACGACCGAGATGTCGTGCTGCTCGTTGCGGGACCCGACCGTGATCTCGTTGGCCGGCCCGGCCGCGAAGTCGGTGACCAGGACGGTCAGCCCGTGCTCGCCCGCAACGGCCTCGATGTCCAGTTCCGTCTGAGCATGCATGATCGCGTTCGTGGACAGCTCGGTCGTCAACAGGAGGGCCTCATCGAGCAGTTCCTCCAGGTTCGCATCAGTAAGCACTGACCGCACCACGGCCCGGGCCGCGGCGGGCGTACGCCGGTCGGCGGGCAGTCGGACCCGGCGGACGTGGTCGGCCGCCGGGGTGGTGGGCGTTTGCTCGGCCTCCGCGGACACGCATGCATCCTCCACCGGCTGACCCGTCTGCTCCAAGCCGGCCGCTTCGCGTCGCCTCCGCTGCGCGGTCGCGCCGCACACCGGAGAGGGGAGATGATGGTTGCCGTCGCGCACCGAACTGAGCGAGGAATGATGACCACGGCGAAACACGCGCTCCGGCCCACCGGGTCGGACGAGACGGCCATGCTGGCCGAGCTGGCTGAGGCGTTGCGGCGGGTTCGCCGGGGCGACCTGAAGGTACGGCTGCCGCGACGAGCCGGCATGGCCGGCGAGGTCGCCGATGCTTTCAACGACGTGGTGTCCCTGCAGGAGCGGCAGCACCTCGACGTCCGCCGGATCAGCCGGATCGTCGGTCGGGACGGCCGGCTCACCGAGCGTTTGGACGAGGAGGGGTACGACGGCTCCTGGGCGGGCAGTCAGCGCGCGATCAACGCCTTGATCGACGACCTCGGCCGGCCCACCACCGAGATCGCGCGGGTGATCGTCGCCGTGGCCGAGGGCGATCTCTCCCAGCAGATGGCGCTGGAGATCGACGGCCGGCCGCTGCGCGGCGAGTTCATGCGCATCGGTCGCACCGTCAACACGATGGTCGACCAGCTGTCGTCGTTTGCCGACGAGGTGACCCGGGTGGCCCGCGAGGTGGGCACCGAAGGGAAGCTGGGCGGCCAGGCGGACGTGCGCGGCGTCGCCGGGACCTGGAAGGACCTCACCGAGTCGGTGAACACGATGGCGTCGAACCTGACCTCTCAGGTGCGGTCCATCTCCCAGGTGTCGACCGCGGTGGCCAAGGGCGACCTCTCCCAGAAGATCACCGTGACCGCGCGGGGTGAGGTTGCGGAGCTCGCGGACACGATCAACTCGCTGACCGACACCCTCCGGCTCTTCGCCGAGCAGGTGACCCGGGTGGCGCGGGAGGTGGGCACCGAGGGCAAGCTGGGCGGTCAGGCCGAGGTGCCCAACGTCGCCGGTACCTGGAAGGACCTCACCGACAACGTCAACTCGATGGCGTCGAACCTGACCTCCCAGGTGCGCAACATCGCCCAGGTGTCGACCGCGGTGGCCAAGGGCGACCTTTCCCAGAAGATCACCGTGGAGGCGCGGGGCGAGATCCTCGAGCTGAAGAACACGGTGAACACGATGGTCGACCAGCTCTCGTCGTTCGCCGACGAGGTGACCCGGGTGGCCCGCGAGGTGGGCACCGAAGGCAAGCTGGGCGGCCAGGCGCAGGTGCGCGGGGTGGCCGGCACCTGGCGGGACCTCACCGACAGCGTCAACTCGATGGCGTCGAACCTGACCTCCCAGGTGCGAAACATCGCCTCGGTCACCACAGCGGTGGCGAAGGGCGACCTGTCGCAGAAGATCACCGTGGATGCCCAGGGGGAGATCCTGGCGCTGAAGAACACGGTGAACACGATGGTCGACCAGCTCTCGTCGTTCGGCGACGAGGTGACCCGGGTGGCTCGCGAGGTGGGCACCGAAGGGAAGCTGGGTGGTCAGGCGCAGGTGCGCGGGGTGGCCGGCACCTGGCGGGACCTGACCGACAACGTCAACCAGCTCGCCTCCACGCTCACCACCCAGCTGCGCGCCATCTCGCAGGTGTCCACCGCGGTGACCCGCGGCGACCTCACGCAGCGCATCTCGGTGCAGGCGCTCGGCGAGGTGGCCGAGCTCAAAGACAACATCAACCAGATGATCGTCACGCTGCGGGAGACCACGAAGAAGAACGCCGAGCAGGGCTGGTTGGACTCCAACCTGGCCCGGATCGGCGGTCTGCTGCAGGGCCAGCGGGACCTTGGCGAGGTCTGCCGGATGATCATGACAGAGGTGACGCCGCTCGTCGACGCCCAGCTCGGCGCGTTCTTCCTGGCCGAGCAGGAGGAGGCGATGATGCGGCTCAAGCTCACCGCCTCGTACGGGTACGTGGGCGGGGATCAGGAGGTCACCTTCGGCCCCGGCGAAGGGCTGGTCGGACAGGCGGCGGTGTCCCGGCGCACCATCCGGGTGGCCGCCGGACCTGCTGGATCGCTCACCCTGCGGTCAGGTCTCCTGGAGACGGCATCGAAAGACCACGTCGTTCTACCGGTTCTCTTCGAGGGCGAGCTGCTCGGGGTCATCGAGTTCGCCGCGGTGGCGCCGTTCTCCGAGCTGCACCTGGCCTTCCTAGAACGGCTCGTGCTCACGATCGGCGTCGCGGTCAACACCATCCAGGCCAACCGGCGCACCGAGCACCTGCTCACCCAGTCCCAGCGGCTCGCCAACGAGCTGCAGGAGCAGTCGGCCGAGTTGCAGCGCACGAACGCGGAACTGGAAGACAAGGCCAAGCTGCTTTCGGAGCAGAAGGGCAACATCGAAACCAAGAATCGGGAGATCGAACTCGCCCGACTCGGCCTGGAAGAAAAGGCGCAGCAGCTCGCCCGCGCCTCGGCGTACAAGTCGGAGTTCCTGGCCAACATGAGCCACGAGCTGCGTACGCCGCTGAACTCCCTACTGCTGCTGGCCCGCCTGCTGGCCGACAACCCCGACCAGAACCTGTCCGCCAAGCAGATCGAGTTCGCCCGTACGATCCACAGCGCCGGCTCCGACCTGCTGTCGCTGATCGACGACATCCTCGACCTGTCGAAGATCGAGGCCGGTCGGATGGACGTCCAGCCGAGCGAGATCCGGTTCTCCGAGATCCGGGGGTACGTCGAGCAGGCGTTCGCACCCCAGGCCGAGGAGAAGGGTCTCGAGTTCCAGGTACGTATCGCCGAAGATCTGCCGGCGGCTATCGTCACCGACGCCCAGCGGCTCCAGCAGATTTTGCGCAACCTGCTCTCCAACGCCGTCAAGTTCACCGACGACGGTGCAGTGACCCTGCGGATCGGACGGGCTCCGGACGACGTCTCGGTCGACGTACCGGCGCTGGCCGCGGCGGAGTCGGTGGTGGCGTTCAGCGTCACCGACACCGGCATCGGGATCTCCGACGACAAGCTCTCGGTCATCTTCGAGAAGTTCCAGCAGGCGGACGGCACGACGAGCCGGCGGTACGGCGGCACTGGGCTGGGCCTTTCGATCAGCCGGGACATGGCCCGCCTGCTGGGCGGCGAGATCACGGTGTCGTCGGTGCCGGGTCAGGGCTCCACATTCACCCTCTACATACCCGAGGCGCTGGTTCCGGAGGCGGTGGTCGGACCGGTGCCGGTGCCGCCGGCGGCGGTCAATGCCGAGCTTCTGCCGCTGATCCGGCCGGGTGCCGAGGTGATCACACCGCAGCAGCCGGTCACCCGGCAGCTCGACGGCGCCACCGTACTGATCATCGACGACGACGTCCGCAACGTCTTCGCCCTGACCAGTGCGTTGGAGCTGCACGGCATGACGGTGCTTTACTCGGACACCGGGACGGACGGCGTGCGGCTGCTGGCCGAGCACCCCGACGTGGACATCGTCCTGATGGACGCGATGATGCCTGACCAGGACGGGTACGAGACCACTCGGGCGATCCGGCGCAACCACCGGTACGCCGACCTGCCGGTCGTGTTCCTCACGGCGAAGGCGATGCCCGGCGACCGAGAATCGGCGATCGCGGCCGGCGCGACCGGGTACGTCACCAAACCTGTTGATCTGGACGAACTCATCACGTTGATGGCAGCCTGGGTCAACGACGGCGCGCGCGAACGCACAGATGCAGGAGCAACGGAAGAGTGACCGAAGTGGCGAAGGCACTACTGGTTGATGACCGGCGGGAGAATCTCCTGGCACTCGAGGCCATCCTGCAGGGCTTGCCGGTGCAGCCGGTGGCGGTGGAGAGCGGGGAGGCCGCGCTCAAACAGCTGCTGGTCGACGACTTCGCGGTGCTCCTCCTGGACGCGCAGATGCCGGACATGGATGGGTTCGAGACGGCCAGTCACATCAAGCGCCGCGAGCGAACCCGGCACGTACCGATCATCTTCCTGACCGCCGCAGACCGGGACGCTCAGCTCGCGCTCCGCGGGTACGCGGTCGGCGCGGTCGACTACCTCACGAAGCCGTTCGACCCCTGGGTGCTGCGGGCCAAGGTCTCGGTGTTCGTGGACCTGTGGATCAAGAGCCGGCAGCTCGCTGCGCAGACCGAGGCGGCGCAGGAGCGGGAGGCCAGCCGGCGGTCGTTGAGCGAGGCCGTCGACGGGGCCATAGCGCTGCTGCGATCGGCCGAGCCGGACGCCCGCGGCAGCGCCCTCGAGCTGCTGGAACAGGCACGCCGGGCCGCCAGCGGCTAAGGGATGCGTCAGCCGGTGGACTGGCCGTTGCGGATCATGAGGGCGGAGCGCAGGCCGGTGATGTCGAGCACGCGCTGCAGGAACTCGCCGACGTTGGTCAGTACGAGGAGACTCTGCGCATGGCTGGCCTTGCGGCTGAGCACGACCAGCGTGCCCAGGCCCTGAGAGTCGCAGAAGGTCACCCGGTCAAGATCGAGTACGATGCGCGCCGGCGGCTCGGCGAGCAACTCGTTGACGGCCGCAGACAGCTGCGTGGCGGTAAGCATGTCAATCTCTCCGGCGAGGCTGACCACCGCCTCGTCGGCTCGCTGCTCTATCGCGATCGACAGCTCCGGACGCTCCACAGGGTTCAGCCTAACGCGATCTAGGTCTCGCGGCCGGGTGACGGACCGGGGGGCCGGGGGTGGGCCGAAAGCAAGCCCGGCCGGCGGGCGGCCCGTCCCCGCGCTGCCGGGTCCGCTGTCGGGTCCGCTGTCGGGTCCGCCGCCGGGCCCGCCGCCGGACGTGAGCCGGGTAATACGGCCCGGGGTGAGTGCCGCGTGGCCCGGCCGGCTTGACACAATGGCAGCACCGTGACGAAGACGAACGCCGCCGGCGCAGGCCGTTACCCGACCGAAGCGCCCGCCTCCGAGGCCCTCTTCGACCGCGCCCAGGCGATCGTGCCGGGCGGGGTCAACTCGCCCGTGCGGGCGTTCCGGGCGGTCGGCGGGACGCCGCGGTTCATGGTGCGGGGCAGTGGGCCCTGGCTGTTCGACGCCGACGACCGGCGCTACGTCGACCTGGTGAGTTCCTGGGGGCCGCTGATCCACGGCCACGCTCAGCCGGAGGTCGTCGCCGCGGTGCAGGCCGCCGCAGCGGCCGGCACCAGCTTCGGCACACCCACACCCGGCGAGGTCGAGCTCGCGGCGGAAATCGTCGACCGTACCCCGGTCGAGCAGGTGCGGCTGGTCAACTCGGGCACCGAGGCGACCATGTCTGCTGTCCGGCTGGCCCGCGGCGTCACCGGTCGCAGCAAGATCGTGAAGTTCTCCGGC
>DASVMV010000184.1:0-3456 GCA_036384155.1 Micromonosporaceae bacterium | reverse complement strand
GCCTTCGCCGTCCGGCTCCGCCGCCGCTGGGCACGCCATCCCGGTTCCGGCCCCCCGACCGGGCGCTCAGCCACCGGCACCCGGCTCCCGGGCGAACTGGCCGCTGATCAGCTCGCCGGACCAGCGCGAGGAGGGACCCGGCCATCCGTACGGCGCGGGGCCCGGCCCGAAGCTCGAGCCGCCCGCCGACCCGCTGGCCGCGGCCCGGGTCACCCCGCCCTGGTTGGCCGACGACCTGCCGCCCGAGCCGCCGATGTTGCGGCTTGTTGAGCCGCCGCCGCTGCCCGACCGGGCACTGCGCGACGACCGGCCACTGCGCGACGACCGGCCACGGCGCGACGGCGACCCGGCCGCCGACGACCCGCAGCTGCGGCTGGTTGAGGCCGAGCAGGAAGGCTGGACGCAACGGGCCGCCCACGACGTCGGCGAGCGCAGTGCACCAGTTAGCGAGGAGCAGGACGAAGACCTGCTCATCTTCGCCCAGATGCGGTCGGCCTGGTTCACCGGGCAACCGGAAGAGTCCGATGTGGAGTGGGGATCGTTTGCCGACTCCGGCTGGCAGGCCGCCGAGCACGCGGCCGAACCCGCCGTCGGCGACGAGACGGGGGCCGGTCTGCCGCGACGGGTACCGCAGGCCAACCTGGTGCCCGGCTCGCCGCTGCGCGACGACCGCCCCCTACGGATCGTGCGAGACCCGGAGCGGATCGCGGCCCACACCACCGGCTACTTCAGCGGCTACCGGCGCGGTCAGGAGATCGGCGGATACGCGGTCGGCGGGCGGCCGGGCCGTCAAGCGGCCGGCGGCTGGGACTTCACCCGCGATCAGGGCGACGGCGAAGAGGCTGACGGCTTCGAGTACCGGTCGGCGGGCTACCGCTCCTGACTACCGCTGGTCCACCGGTCATCGACAGGTACGGTGACGGGCAGGTCGCCCGCGGCCACCTGCGCCTCGAACCTCGTCGCCGCCCTCGACGAACCGTTCGAGCCGGCTACCGCCGATCCGGATTCCGCGTTGCGCCGCCACGTGCCGCCCGGGTACGGCAGGCCGCAGTCGTCCTAAAAGGACCTCGGCAATCGGGCACGCCGCTGTCGAGCGGATGGCGTTCGTCGGCGGCACCGGCGACAAGATCGCCGAATGCTGCCACGGAGCGGCCCACGGGCTGGCACTCCGGCTGGCCGAACCGAGGCTAGGTCGCAGGTCAGGCTGGCGCTACGGCACTCGTCCGGGACCGGCGCATCGCCAGCACGTACTCGACCAGCGAGATCAGCACGTGCTTGGTCGATTCCCGGTTACGGGCGTCGCACGCGATGACCGGGACGTCTCGGGAGATGGCCAGCGCGTCCCGCACATCCTGCGGGTCGTGATACTGGACGCCGTCGAAGCAGTTGATCGCGATCAGGTAGGGCAGCTTCCGGTGCTCGAAGAAGTCGATGGCGGCGAAGCAGTCCGCGAGCCGGCGGGTGTCGACAATGACGACCGCGCCGATCGCTCCCCGTACCAACTCGTCCCACATGAACCAAAAGCGCGTCTGGCCCGGCGTGCCGAACAGGTACAGGATAAGGTCCCGGTCGATCGAGATGCGACCGAAGTCCATCGCGACCGTCGTGGTCGTCTTTCCTGGCACCTGTCGAATGTCGTCGACACCGACGCCCGCCGAGGTCATGATCGCCTCGGTGGTCAGCGGCGTGATCTCGGAGACCGAGCCGACCAGCGTCGTCTTACCGACGCCGAACCCTCCGGCGATGACGATCTTCGCCGAAGTCACGCGCCCGGACGTCGGGCGGTGCGCCATGTCAGAGCCTGCGAAGTCCACTCAGCACCCTCTCCAGCAGTTCAGTGCCCACCGCATCATTTGTGTCCTCCAGGGAGGTTGGCTCGTACACGGCGACAAGTCCGTCGGCCGCCATGTCGGCGATCAGGACCCGCGCCACCCCAAGAGGCAACTGCATGCGTGCCGCGATCTCCGCGAGCGACTGCACCCGGCCGTCGCAGAGCGCGGTGATGAATTGATGTTCCCGACCCTGACCGCCCTTGGCGTTGCCCATCGACCGGCCGCGAGCCGTGGTTTCGACGAGGGCCTCCAGGGCGATCTCCAGCCGGGGGCGGGTCCGGCCACGGGTGACGGCGTATGGCCTGACCAATGCACCGGTTGGCTCGTCACGCTCAGCCATCTCGCCGTTCACCCCTTTCGCCTTATCGCCCGCCCGACCTGTCGGGAACTCGTCTCTGCTCGTCGTGTCGTCAGCGGCCGACCGGGGTTCGGCCGCGTGGACTGAGGTCAGCCCACCATGCCCGCTGCGGCGCGCGGCGCCGGCGTCAGGGCCTCGCCGACCCGGTCGACCAGCAGCGCCATCTCGTAGCCCACCTGTCCGACGTCGCACGTCCGCGACGCGAGCACCGCGAAGGAGGACCCGTCCGAGATGGACATGAGGAAGAGGAAGCCATTGTCCATCTCGACCACGGTCTGCAGGACGGCGCCTCCCTCGAAGCACCGCGAGGCGCCCACGGTGAGGCTGACCAGGCCGGAGGAGATGGCCGCGAGCTGGTCGGCACGGTCGCGCGGCAGATCGCGCGACGACGCCAGGAGCAGTCCGTCCGCGGACACCGCCACCGCGTGCGCGACCCCCGGCACCCGATCAGCGAAGTTGGCGAGCAGCCAACCAAGATCCTGCGTACTAGTCATCACTTCTGCTCCTTCTGGCCGCTATCGGCCCGCGGGGCCAGCCCAGTCTTAGGCCCGGTCGGCGGTGCCCCCGGACTGGTCGGGTTGTCGTCCTTCGAATGGGTGCGACCACGTTGCACCCCTCGGTGGTACGCCGACAGCAGGCCACGTACCGACTCCGGCGTCCGGCGCTCCACCGACGAGGTCGGCTTGTCGACGCCGCCGGGCACGAGCTGGGCCATCGGCACCCGCTTGGGCAGGCCGACTTCCGTGGTGTCGGCAGGTTCCTGCTCAGCTGCCGCGCTGGCCGCGCGCCAACCTTCGTCTGCGACGGTCGTCCACTCGTGCACCACCGGCTCACTGAGCGCGGACGGACCGCTGCCACTCGCTTCGACCCCACTCGGTTCGGTGGCCCAACCCCCGGATGACCGCTTGTTGACCATGGCTGAGCCTCCTGTCGAGGTCTCCTGGCTGGCCGGGCCGGTGCCGCGGCCGGCGTCAGACCTGGCGAACTGTTCGGCGCCTGGACCGGACGCCGGCCGGCTCGCCGCGGGAGGCGACGGCGGTTTGCCCGCCAAGTCGTCCGGGGTCGAGCGTCTGGTGCGGAACCAGGCCGACTCCAACTCACGGAAGATCGGCAGCTCCATGGTTTCGTCGAGGAACCGGGGCCGGGTCTCCGCAGCCGGTTGCGGAGGTGCCGTTTCGGGGCTCCGTCGCACCACCTTGGGCAGTTCCGCCGTCATGTCGAGCGCTGCCGCCAACTGCTCGGGTACCGGCGGCGGAGCGCTCTCCG
>DASVMV010000183.1:0-3212 GCA_036384155.1 Micromonosporaceae bacterium | reverse complement strand
GTCGTACCGGGCCGGTCCGCCGAGTACCCGGATGCTGGCCGTGTGCGCCTGGGCCACCGCGATCGGCCTGGTCGGGCTCGGCGGGGCGGTACGGGCGGTGGCCACGGTCACCGCCGGCGCCGGACCGGCCTGGTTCGAGCGGACGTTCGCGGCGGTCGGGACGGCGGCAGTGGTGCTCACCGCGGCGGCGTTCCTGACCGCGCGCTGGACCCGTCCGCCGTGGTTCCTGCTCGCCCTGGCCACGGTGCCGGCGGCCGTCAATGTCGGGCTGACGGTGGGCGTACTCTGACCGACCGGGCGCTCACGCCCACAGTTGGCCGTCCAGCGCCCGCTCGGCGTCGGCCAGGGTGCCCTCGTACGCGCCGGTGGACAGGTACTTCCACCCCCCGTCGCAGACCAGGAACGCGATGTCGGCCGGGCGGCCATCCCGGACCGCCTGGTGCGCCACCGCGAGCGCGGCATGCAGGATCGCCCCCGTGGAGAAGCCGGCGAAGATCCCCTCGACCTCGACCAGTTGGCGGGTACGCAGCACCGCGTCCCGGGTGCTCACCGAGAAGCGCCGGGTCAGCACGCCCGGGTCGTACAGCTCGGGAACGTAGCCCTCGTCGATGTTGCGCAGCCCATAGACCAGCTCGCCGTACCGCGGCTCGGCGGCGATGATCTCGATGCCCTCGACCTTCTCGCGCAGGTACCGGCCGGTGCCCATCAACGTGCCGGTGGTGCCCAGACCCGCCACGAAGTGGGTGATGGTCGGCAGGTCGTGCAGCAGCTCGGGGCCGGTGGTCTCGTAGTGGGCGCGCGCGTTGGCGTCGTTGCCGTACTGGTAGAGCATGACCCAGTCCGGATGGTCCGCGGCGATCTGCTTCGCCGTGGCGACCGCCTGGTTGGATCCGCCCGCCGCCGGCGAAAAGATGATCTCCGCGCCGTACATGCGCAGCAGCTGCACCCGCTCGCTGGACACGTTCTCCGGCATCACGCACACCAGCCGGTAGCCGCGCAGCTTGGCCACCATGGCCAGGGAGATTCCGGTGTTGCCGCTGGTCGGTTCCAGAATCGTCGAACCCGGGCGGAGCCGGCCGGCGCGCTCCGCCTCGCGGACCATGAAGAGCGCCGGCCGATCCTTGACGCTGCCCGTCGGGTTGCGGTCCTCCAGCTTGGCCCACAACCGCACCGGCGGAGCGCCGCGCGGGACAGCCGGCGACAACCGGGGCAGGCCGACGAGCGGGGTGCTGCCACACGCCTCCAGCAGATTGTCGTAGCGCGCCATGACGTACGCCGTCAGCCGGCGACGGGTCGGCGCAGCGCCGCCACGGCGGCGAACCCGAACGCCCCACCGGCGACCGCCGGCAGGATCGTGACGGTGTCGCCGTCGGAAACCTTGGCGTCGAGGGCGCCGAGGAACCGTACGTCTTCGTCGTTGACGTAGACGTTGACGAACCGGTGCAGGTTGCCGTCGGCGGTGACCAGCCGGGCGCGGAGGCCGGCGTGCCGGTTGTCCAGGTCGGACAGCAGGGCGTCCAGGGTGTCGCCGGAGCCCTCGACGACCTTGGCGCCGCCGGTGTGGCTGCGCAGGATGGTGGGAATGCGTACCTGGATGGACATGGATCTACTCCTGGGAGATCGACGAGGAAAGGGACGACGAGCGGGTGCGGTCGCTGGCGGTCAGCGACCCGAACACTCGTAGTCGACCTCGGTCGGGCTCTGCCCGAACATGTACGACTGAACCGCGTGCGGATCGACCACCGCGGTGATCTCGACCGGTTCCTCGGTAACCACGCCGTCGACGATGCGGAACGACCGGATCTCTTCGGTGTCCGGCCGGCGGGTGGACACGAGCAGGTAGTGGGCGTCGGGCTCACCGGCGAACGAGATGTCCGTACGCGAGGGGTAGGCCTCGGTGGCGGTGTGCGAGTGGTAGATGACCACCGGCTCCTCGCCGCGGTCTTCCATGTCCCGCCACACCCGCAACTGCTGCATGGAGTCGAACTCGTAGAACGTCATCGACCGGGCGGCGTTGTCCATCGGGATGTGCCGCAGCGGGGTATCGCTGCCGGCGGCGCCCGCGACGACGCCGCACGCCTCGTCGGGGTGGTCCCGGCGGGCGTGCGCGACGATCGCGTCGATGAACGACCGGTCGATCCGCAGCACGGAGCCCAGCCTACCGCTCCGATCGCCCAGCCGACGGTGGCGGCCGTCACCAATGCACGGTTTCCGGCGTACCGGGCGGGGAAGGACAAGGTGTCCGCACCGAAGGAGGACCGCATCATGCAGTACCGCCGCATCGGCGACGTCGAGGTCAGCGCGATCGGGCTCGGCGGCATGCCGATGTCGATCGAGGGCCGCCCCGACGAAGAGCGTTCCGTCCGTACGATCCACGCCGCGCTCGACGCGGGCATCACCGTCATCGACACCGCCGACGCCTACCAACTGCCGGAGGACGAGGTCGGCCACAACGAGACCCTGATCGCCCGCGCCCTGGCCGCCCGCGGCCAGGACGCGTCGCGGGTGCTGGTCGCGACCAAGGGCGGACACCTGCGGCCGCCGGACGGCAGCTGGACCCTGGACGGCTCGCCCGAGCACCTGAAGCGGGCCTGCGAGGCATCCCTCAAGCGGCTCGGCGTGGACGCGATCGGGCTGTACCAGTACCACCGGCCCGATCCGAACGTGCCGTACGCCGAGTCGATCGGGGCGCTGCGCGACCTGGTCGACGCCGGCAAGGTGCGGATGGCCGGGATCTCCAACGCGGACCAGGACCAGATCCGGCAGGCCCGGGAGATCCTCGGCGACCGGCTGGTGTCGGTGCAGAACCAGTTCTCCCCGGCGTACCGCGGTTCGGAGCCCGAGCTGGAGCTCTGCGACCGGCTGGGGCTGGCATTCCTGCCCTGGTCGCCGCTGGGCGGCATCGGCAAGGCCGACCAGCTCGGCGGTCAGCTGGCCGCGTTCGCCGAGATCGGCCGGGCCCGTGGGATCAGCCCGCAGCAGGTCTGCCTGGCCTGGATGCTGGCCAAGTCGCCGCGGGTCATCCCGATTCCCGGGGCGAGCCGGCCGGAGACGATCCGCGACTCGGCCGCGGCGACGGAGGTCCAGCTCACCGCGGACGAGCTGGCCAAGCTCGGCTGACCGCGCTGCGGGCGCGGCCGGCCGAGCGGGACCGCGTCCCGCCCGGCCGGCCGGGTGTGATCAGCGCACCGGGAGTTCCGCGGCGAGCGTGC
>DASVMV010000182.1:0-3098 GCA_036384155.1 Micromonosporaceae bacterium | reverse complement strand
GGCGCTGCGGTGGGGCCGGGAGATCTTCTCGGTGTGGTGGGCGAAGGCGGGCCGCTTCCCCACCGGGTCTTGGTGCCACCCCGCCTCGCCGGGCGCCTCGACCGGCTGCTGCCTGCGGGAAGCTACCCGGACGAGGCGGCGGTCGCGGTCGTCGCCGGCATCCCCGTCCGGCTGGCCGAGTGGTGGCCGGTGCGGCGGGCCCGCCCGTACCGGACCCGGCACACCGGGACGGTGCCCCTGCTCACCGGCCAGCGGGTGCTCGACGCCGTCTACCCGATCGCCCGGGGCGGCGCGGCCGCTGTTCCCGGCGGCTTCGGCACCGGCAAGACCGTCCTGCTTCAGCAGATCGCCAAGTGGTGCGACGCGGACGTGATCGTGTACGTCGGGTGCGGGGAGCGGGGTAACGAGCTGGCCGACGTGCTGGCCGAGCTGGCCGAGCTGACCGATCCCCGTACCGGCGGCCGCCTCGCCGACCGCACCGTACTCATCGCCAACACGTCCAACATGCCGATCATGGCCCGCGAGGCCAGCGTCTACACCGGCGTCACGGTCGCCGAGTACTACCGCGACATGGGATACCACGCCGTCGTCATCGCCGACTCCACCTCCCGCTGGGCGGAGGCGCTGCGCGAGTTCGCGTCCCGGACCGGCGCACTGCCCGCCGAGGAGGGGTATCCGGCGGGCCTGGCCTCCGCCCTGGCCGCGTTCTACGAGCGCGCCGGGCACGTCGTGTCGCTCGGCGGCCGGGACGGATCGGTCACCGTTGTCGGGGCGGTCTCGCCGCCCGGCGGTGACATGACCGAGCCGGTTACCGCCCACACGCAGCGGTTCGTCCGTACCCTGTGGACGCTGGACCGGGAGTTGGCGTACGCCCGGCACTACCCGGCCGTCGCCTGGCACGGCTCGTACGCCCGCGACGCCGACGCGGTCGCCGCGTGGTACGCGGGCCACGACGACCCGGGTTGGGCCGCTCGCCGCGCCCGGGTGGTCACCCTCCTCGCCGAGGCCGACCGGCTGGCGGGTCTGGCCGACCTGGTCGGCATCGGCGCACTACCCGGACACGAGCGGATGGTCATGCTGGCCGGCCGCCTGCTGCGGGAGGCGGTGCTGCAACAGAGCGCGCTCACCGCCGACGCCTACTGCGCCCCGGAAAAGTCGGCGGCCCTGGTCGAGTTGGTCCTCGACGTGGTCGCCCACTGCGAGGAACTCGTGACGGGGGGCGTCGTGGCCACCGCGGTCGAGGAGACGGACTTCTCGCTCGTCGTCCGCGCGCGCGAGGAGACCGGTCCCGGCGACGCCGCCGCCGTACGGCAACGGCGGGACCCGATGTTCTCCGTCCTGGAGGCGCTGCGATGACTGTGGAACTCGCCTACACGTGTGTCGCCCAGGTCCGGGGGCCGCTGCTCGTCGTGCAAGGTGTCGAAGGCGTCGGCTGGGATGAGGTGGCCCGGATCCGGCTGGCCGACGACGAGGTACGCAACGGGCTGGTGCTGGAGGTCGACCGGGATCTCGCGGTCGTCCAGGTGCTCGAGGGCACCGACGGCATCGACCCGGCGGACGTCGCCGTATCGTTCGGCGGTTCGCCGATGCGCGTTCCCGTTGGCGACATGTGGTTGGGACGCACCTGCAACGGCCGCGGCGAGCCGATCGACGGCGGCCCGCCCGTGCTCGGCACCCGCACCGCCCCCGTCGCTGGACAGCCGCTCAACCCGACGCTGCGGGAACCGCCGGCCGACCCCGTGATCACGGGAGTGTCGGCGATCGACGGTCTCACCACGCTCGTCCGCGGTCAGAAACTGCCGGTCTTCTCGGTCGCCGGCCTGCCCCACCTCGAACTGGCGACGCAGATCGCGGCGCAGGCGTCCGCGGGTGGCGAGCGGTTCTGCGTGGTCGTCGCCGCGATGGGCCTGACCCATACCGACGCCGACGCGATGCGGGACGCGTTGGAGGAGCGGTCCGCGGCCGGCGAGCTCGTGTTGCTGCTCAACACCGCCGACGATCCGGTCGTCGAACGGATCCTCACCCCCCGGCTGGCGCTCACCGTCGCCGAGCATCTCGCCTTCACCCTGGGTCACCACGTACTCGTGGTGGCCGCCGACATGACCAGCTACTGCGAAGCGCTGCGCGAGGTATCGGCGGCCCGGGGCGAGGTGCCGGCGCGGCACGCCTACCCGGGCTACCTCTACAGCGACCTCGCCTCGCTCTACGAGCGGTGCGGTCGGGTTCGAGGGCTTCCCGGATCGGTGACGATCGTGCCGGTGCTGACCATGCCGGCCGGCGACATCACCCACCCGGTGCCGGACCTCACCGGGTACATCACCGAGGGGCAGGTCGTGCTCTCGGCGCAGGCGTGGGCGGCCGGCCGGTACCCGCCGGTGGATCCGCTGTCTTCGCTGTCGCGGCTGATGCGCCCTGGCGCGGGACCCGGCCGCACCCGGGCCGACCACCTCGACGTCGCCGCGCAGTTGGTCGCCGCGCTGGCCCGGGCCCGGCAGGTCCGCGACCTGGCCGAGCTGATCGGCGCCGCGGCCCTCTCGGACACCGACCGGCGGTATCTCGACTTCGAGGAGGCGTTCGTTGAGCGGTTCGTCGCGCAGCGCCCGGACGAGCGCCGGGGGCTCGACGAAACCCTCGACCGGGCCTGGCAGGTGCTGGCGGTACTGCCGCGCCGGGAGCTGACGATGCTGGCCGCCGCCCACATCGCGGAACACCTCGGCGGTGGCCATGCCTGACCTGCGTCGGGTGCCACCCGGACGGGCCGGCCGGCTCTGGCTCATGGCCCGGCTCCACGCCGGCCGGCTCGCCGTCGATCTGCTCGACCGCAAGCTGCGCATCCTGCGCTTGGAGCAGGAGCGGTTCCGGCTGCGGGCCAGCCAGACCGGTCGAGAGTGGCAGACGAGCTGGCGGACGGCCGACCGGTGGGGCGCCCGCGCCGCCGTCCTGGGTGGACGGCGCGAGCTGCGGCTGGCCGCACCCGCTGCGGCAACGGACGTAAAGGTGACCTGGGCCAGCGTGATGGGGGTCCGCTATCCGGCGGAGGCGTCCTGCCGCCTGCCAGCGGTGTCGGACGCTGACCGGTCTCCCGGCACCGCGGCACT
>DASVMV010000181.1:0-2691 GCA_036384155.1 Micromonosporaceae bacterium | reverse complement strand
GGCTTGCGGCGCTCGCGCAGATCACGTACGAGCCGCCGGACGAAGGTGGCGGCGCGGGGGCGGCGCACGGCGTACGCCCCGGCGAGCAGCCCCCGCCGGCGGCACTCCTCGACCACCTCCGCCGCGAAGATCCCTTCCGCTACGAAGAGGGGCGACCCGGCGAGGTCGACCGGGCGGGTGGCCACCCGCCGGTCGTCGGCGATGCAGTAAACCGGCACTTCGGCGCTGCCCTCGTCAGCCAGCCGGGCGATGACGGCGACGGCTGCGGCCGCGTCCCAGGCTTGGGGCGACTCCCAGTCGACGGCTCCGTCCCGATGGGGCAGAGTAGGGTCGTCGGCGTCTTTGTAGAAGTCGTCGAGGCAGAGCACCGGCAGGCCGGTGCGGCGGGCGACGTACGACTTGCCCGAGCCGGAGGGGCCGGCGAGCAGGATTACACGGGACGTGGGTTGCGTCACTTTGAGTAACTCCGAGGGGAGCGGGGTGCGACAAAACTCTAGAACATCCGATCCCACCCCCGGCGCGAGGCATTCCGGACTTTCTCTTTAGGTGCGCGACGTGATGGAATGCCGGGGGTCCGACCCACCCCGGGTCGGTCGACCCGGGGTGCCCTGTGCCAGTCGCAGGAGCCGAAACGCGAGGGCGGTGACGTGAGCAAGCAGCCGAGCTCGGCAAACACCTCCATGTCGCGTCTCCGCCGGCCGGGTGGCCGGCTCCGCGACATGCCCATCTGGTCCAAGCTCGGCCTCATCATGATCGTGCCTATCATTGCCACGGTCGTGGTCGGCACGTCGGGTCTCGTCGAAAACGTGGACACGCTCAACAACGCCGGCCGGGCCCGCGCCCTGGCGGAACTGACCGCGGCCTCCGGCGACCTGGTCCAAAACCTGCAGGAGGAGCGGGCGGCGGCAGTGCTCGTCCTGGGCGCCGGTAAGAGCGGGCCGGACCGGGCGAAGTACCTCAAGACCTACCAGGGCCTCCACCAGACGGTCGACCGGGCAAAGGCGTCCTACTCGCAACAACGAACGACGCTGCTCGGCCTGCCAGCCAACGTGGACCGCGCGCTGATCCGGATCGACGAGAGCCTGGCCGACCTGCCAGCCGTCCGCAGCCAGGTCGTCAACACCTCGCTGCCGCTGACCGACGCGTCCCGGGCGTACGAAGACCTGATCATTTATCTGCTGGACATCCGCGACACCGCCGCCCAGCTGGCCGGCGACAGCGGGCTCAGCGACCGGATGCGGGCCGCGGCCGCGACTGCGCGGGCCAAGGAATTCCTCTCGATTCGCCGGGTGGTCGTGCACCGCGCCCTGATCCAGCACTCGCTGGACCCCGCCCTGCGCACCGAGTACATCGCGACGGAGACCGGTCAGCAGCAGGCCCTGCAGAGCTTCAAGTCCGTCGCCAACCGCAGCGAGGCCGAGCTCTACGACCAGACCGTCTCCGGCCCCGACCAGCGCGAGGCAGAGTCCTACGGCGGATACATCAGCGGCACGACCAGGTCAGATCTGGCGGACGCGCCGTTCGACGCCGGCCGGTGGGACAGCGCGATGGCAAATAACGCCAAGCTGATCCGCACCGTGGAGGCACAGCTCGACTCGAAGGTCGTTGACCTGGCCACCGACCTGCGCAACAACGTCCAGCGCCAGGTGTTCATCGAGACCGGTGTACTCCTCGGCATGCTCCTGCTGGCGATCCTCTTCGCCTGGCTCGTCGCCCGCTCGATGGCCCGGTCGCTGCGCGAGCTGCGACACGGCGCGCTGTCCGTCGCCCAGTACGGCCTGCCGCAGGCGGTGGCCCGACTGCGCGACCCGCAACTGTCCGCGCAGATGTCTCCGGTCCAGGTCGCCAACCAGATCGCCGAGCCGCTGCCGGTCCGCAGCCGAGACGAGTTCGGCCAGGTGACCGAGGCGTTCAACGCCGTCCACCTGGAAGCGGTCCGTACCGCCGCCGAGCAGGCGGCTCTGCGGGCCTCCGTCGCGACGATGTTCGTCAACCTGGCCCGCCGGTCGCAGATCCTGGTCGACCGCCTCATCGGTCACCTCGACCGGCTGGAGCGCGGTGAAGAAGACCCCGACCGGCTTGCCGAGCTGTTCCAGCTCGACCACCTGGCCACCCGGATGCGTCGCAACGACGAGAACCTGCTGGTGCTCGCGGGTGCCGACTCAACGCGGGTGCAGCGCGAGCCGGCGGCGCTGATCGACGTGCTGCGGGCGTCCCAGTCCGAGGTCGAGCACTACACCCGCATCGAGTTCGGTTTGATCGACCGCGATATCGAGATCTCCGCGCATGCGGTCAATGACCTCGTACACCTGGTGGCGGAGCTTTTCGACAACGCCACCGCCTTCTCCCCGCCGGACTCGCAGGTGCTGGTCGAGGCCCGCTGGGTCGGTGACCGCGCGGTGCTGTTCGTGGAAGACCGGGGAATCGGCATCAGCGCGGAACAGTTGCGCGACCTCAACGAGCGCCTGGCCACGCCGCCCATGGTCGACGTCGCCGTCTCCCGGATGATGGGCCTCGTCGTGGTGGCCCGCTTGGCTGCCCGGCACGGCGTCGGCGTCGAACTGCGGCCCGCGCCGGAGCGGGGCACGGTCGCCGAGGTGACCCTGCACACGAACGTGCTGGTCTCCCGCGTCATCGCCGGTCGCCCGCGGCAGCCCGCGGCCACGCCGGTGGCGGCGGCGCCGCAGCAGC
>DASVMV010000180.1:0-3896 GCA_036384155.1 Micromonosporaceae bacterium | reverse complement strand
GTCGCCGGAGCCGACCGCGGCACCGCGGTCTTCGCCGACGGCTCCGAGGCGCGCTTCGACGTGCTGGGCGCCGACCCGCTCTCCGACCTCGCCGTCCTGCGGGTCGGCGCGGCAGCAACCGGGCTCGTGCCGGCGACCTTGGGCGACGCGGACCGCCTGCGAGTCGGCCAGTTGGTCGTCGCCGTCGGCAACCCGATGGGGCTGGCCGGTTCGGTCAGCGCCGGCGTCGTTTCCGGCCTGCGGCGGTCGCTGCCGGCCCGGGACGGGCGATACGTACGGCTGATCGACGACGTCATCCAGACCGACGCCGCACTCAACCCGGGCAACTCGGGCGGCGCTCTCGCCGACGCCTCCGGGCACGTGGTCGGCATCAACACGGCCGTGGCCGGCTACGGCCTGGGGCTCGCGGTGCCGATCAACGCGACCACCCGTCAGATCATCGCCGAACTGGTCGGCAACGGTCGGGTGCGCCGGGCCTGGCTCGGCGTGGCCGGCTCGCCCGTGCCGCTGCCGCCGCAAATGGCCGAGCGGCTCGGGCAGCGCCAGGGCCTGCGGGTGGCCGAAGTGGTGCCGGAGAGCCCGGCCGGCGGGGCCGGCATCTACCTCGGCGACATCATCATCTCCGCCGGCGGTCGTCCGGTGGAGAGCGTGCAGGATCTGCTCAAGCTGATGCTCGGGCCGGCGATCGGCACCCGGCTGCCGATCACCCTGCTGCGCCGGGGCGCGTTCGTCGACGTCGTAGCCGTACCGACCGAACTGTCCCGCTGATGCGGGGCGGGCGGGGAGCCCGGGCGCGGGCCGTCGGCTGGCGGCGGGCATCACACCGCGATCTAGGGCAAATGGCTGCGATTGGATCTCCAATCGCAGCCATTTGCCCTAGATCGCGGAAGCGGGTGGTCGCGCTACCGGGCGCCGAGGTTCGCCAGCAGGTCCTGCCGGGTCAGGACCCCTTTGGGCTTGCCGTCGACCAGCACGAGCGCCGCGTCCGCCTTCTCCAGCAGCAGCACGGCCTCGCTCACCGGCTGACCGCCGCCGATCACCGGCAACGGGGGGCCCATGTGCTTCTCGATCATGTCGTGCAGGTGCGCCTGGCCGGTGAAGAGCGCGTCGAGCAGGTCCTTCTCGGCGATGGACCCGGCCACTTCGCCGGTGACGACCGGCGGCTCGGCCTTGAGCACCGGCAGTTGCGACACCCCGTACTCGCGCATGTAGTCGATCGCGTCGCGCACGGTCTCGGTGGGATGGACGTGTACCAGCTCGGGCATCCCGCCCGGCTTGCTCTCGAGCGCCTCGGCCACCGTCGCTTCGGTGCCGCCGGTCGCCATGAAGCCGTAGCGGGCCATCCATTGATCGTTGAAGATCTTGGAAAGGTATCCGCGTCCGCTGTCGGGAAGCAGCACGACGACCACGTCGTCCGGCTGGGCCCGCCGGGCGACCTCGAGCGCCGCAACCACCGCCATGCCGCACGAGCCACCGACCAGCAGCCCTTCCTCCCGGGCCAGCCGGCGGGTCAGTTCGAAGGACTCCTTGTCGGAGACCTCGATGATCTCGTCGCAGATCGTGCGGTCGTACGTGTCCGGCCAGAAGTCCTCGCCGACCCCTTCCACCAGGTACGGCCGGCCGGAGCCCCCGGAGTAGACCGAGCCCTCCGGATCGGCGCCGATGATCTTCACCGAGCCGCCCGAGGCCTCCTTCAGGTAACGGCCGATGCCCGAGATCGTGCCGCCGGTGCCGACGCCCGCGACGAAGTGGGTGATGCGCCCCTCGGTCTGCTCCCAGATCTCCGGCCCGGTGGTCTCGTAGTGCGACCGCGGGTTGGCCGGGTTGGCGTACTGGTTGGGCTTCCACGCCCCGGGGATCTCCCGGGCCAGCCGGTCCGAGACGTTGTAGTACGAGCGGGGGTCCTCCGGAGCCACGTTGGTCGGGCAGACCACGACCTCGGCGCCGTACGCCCGCAGCACGTTCTGCTTGTCCTCGCTGACCTTGTCCGGGCAGACGAACACGCACTTGTAGCCCTTGAGCTGGGCCACCAGGGCCAGCCCCACACCGGTGTTGCCGCTGGTCGGTTCGACGATCGTGCCGCCGGTCTGGAGCAGGCCGCTCTTCTCGGCCTCCTCGACCATGCGCAGAGCGATCCGGTCCTTGACCGAGCCGCCGGGGTTGAAGTACTCGACCTTGGCCAGGACCGTTGCCGGTATGCCGGCGGTGACGTTCCGCAGCCGGACGAGGGGCGTGTTGCCGATCAGTTCGACCACGTTGTCGTAGTAGCGCACCTCGCTGTGCCCTTCATCAAGGTGCCGGTGTCGCCCGGCAGGAGATCGCTGGTCAGGGCAAGCGTACGTGCCGTCAGCGCGCGACCTTCCCGGGGATGACCGCAGCCCGGCGCGCCTCCCATTCGAGGAAACGCTCGGTTTCGGCCAGTACGCTGCCAGCGAGCCAGGTGGCCATGAGCGCGTCGTCGGCGAGCCCGAAGATCATCAGGAACCCTTCGGGCAGCAGGTCGATCGGTGACAGCACGTAGGCGGTGGCGGCTGCCATCATCGCCACGCGCAGCCCGCCGTCGTACTCGCCCCGGCTGCTCGCCTTGATCATGCGGGGCAGCGCGGCCAGGCGGGTGCCTACCGACGGACCGCCGCGCGCCCCGGAGACCAGGGCCCGGCCGAGGGCGGTGAACGCGGCGGTGCGCTTCAGGGACTTGGCCATCTCGACGCCTCCTTCTGAGCCCATGATGCCGGCGGCGGCAAGGGCGGCCGGTTCATCGATGGGGCTTGCAGCATCAGGTACCCAGCTGGGTCGGAAATTAGGCACGGCCCGCCGCGGGCGCGAACGGGTCGAAAGGTCGCACCACCGCGATAATCTCGAAGTTCGCGGATGACTGGACGCAGGCGGGGGGGCGCTTGTGATGGGCCAGGTCGGGCCGGCCGTACCGCAGACGGCGGCGATGCACCCACCGTGGTGGTACGCGCGCCGGTTAGCCCAGGTGACCGTCGTCGGGGCCGGGGTGACCGCCGCGACGGCGCTGGCCGCCACCACTGTGCTCGTCGGTCAGGCGCAGCAGGCGCGGCGCACCATTCCGATGGCCCAGGCACCGCCACCGCGCGGAGACGGCGTCTACGGCACGAAGTTCCCCGGGCCGCCGCTCACGCTCGTTGTGTTGGGCGACTCCTCGGCCGCCGGCTACGGCGTTCACCGCCCCCGGGAGACGCCGGGGGCGCTGTTGGCCACCGGCATTTCCCGGCGGCTGCGGCGCCCGGTGCGGCTGCGCCGGCTGGCCGTGGTCGGCTCGCTGTCGGCGGGCCTGCCGCCGCAGGTCGAGGCGGCCGTCGACCTGCATCCCGAGCTGGCCGTGATCCTGATCGGCGGCAACGACGTCACCCACCGGACGCCGACTCCGGTGGCGGTGCGCTACCTGGTCGAAGCGGTGCGCGAACTGCGGGCGTGCGGCGCCGAAGTCGTCGTCGGCACCTGCCCGGACCTGGGCGCGATCGAGCCGATCAAGCCGCCGCTGCGCTGGCTGGCACGCCGCTGGAGCCGCCAGCTCGCGGCCGCCCAGACCGTCGCCGTCGTCGAGGCCGGTGGGTGGACCGTGTCGCTGGGCGACCTGCTCGGCCCGCGCTTCGCCGCCGAACCGCACCGGATGTTCGCCTGGGACCGGTTCCACCCGTCGGCCGACGGCTACGCGGCAGCAGTGTCCGCGCTGCTGCCGACGGTGCTCGCGGCGCTCAGCCCGGCCGAGGAGCGGCGGCCTGTACTGGCTGCTGGTGAGGGCGTACGGTCGCTTCCGGACGCCGCGCAGGAGGCGGCGCGCCACGCCGGCACCGAGGTCAGCGGCACCCAGGTCGCCGGGCGCGACCACGGGCCGGGCGGCCGGTGGGCTCGGCTGCGGCGGCGGGTAC
>DASVMV010000179.1:0-8779 GCA_036384155.1 Micromonosporaceae bacterium | reverse complement strand
GTTGAGCCGCGCCACAAACGGACGGACCGGGGTGTACCGGATGACGGTGACGGAGGCCGGGTCGGCGACGATCCGCTGGAAAAGATCGAGATGCACGCCGAGCGCGTCCGCCACGATGGCCTTGATCACATCGCCGTGGGTGCAGGCCAGCCACATCGCATCCGGACCGTGCTCGGCGTCGACCCGGGCGTCCCAGCGGCGCACCGCGCCGACCGCCCGGGCCGCCATCGCGGCCATCGCCTCCCCGCCCGGGAAGACCGCCGCGCTGGGATGCTGCTGCACTACCGGCCACAGCGGATCCTTGGCCAGCTTCTTCAGCGGCTGCCCCTCCCAGGCGCCGTACCCGCACTCGATCAGGCCCTCTTCGGCGACCGGGGACGCCTGCGGTAGCGCCAGTTCCAGCGTCTGCCGGCACCGGATCAACGGGCTGGTCACCACGGCGGCCAGCGGGAGGCCAGCGAGCCGTTTACCGACAGCCATCGCCTGCTCCCGACCCGTCTCGTCAAGTTCGACGGGTTGGCGACCGGCCAGTCCACCGTCGGCGTTGGCGGCCGTGCGGCCATGTCGCAGGAGCAGGAGGGTCGCCACGATCACCACCCTACGACCACTGCCGCCGGCGCCGGCGATGCCGACGAACTCAGGTTGCCGAGATCGTGCCGGTGATGAGCAGGCAGAGCACGAGCGTGCCCACCGCCACGCGGTAGAGCACGAAGGGGTACAGGGTGTGGTGGGTCACATAGCGCAGCAGCCAGGCAATCGCCGCGTAGCCGACGACGAAGGCGATGAGGGTGGCGACCACCATCTGGGCGCCGCTGGGCACCGAGGTGCCCGGTGCGGCGGGCTCGAACACGTCGCCCAGGCTGAACACCCCGGACATCACCACGGCCGGGATGGCCAGCAGGAACGAGTAGCGCGCCGCCGCCTCGCGGCTGAGCTTGAGGAAAAGCCCGGCGGTGAGCGTACCGCCGGACCGGGACACCCCCGGGATCAGCGCCATCGCCTGGGCGAACCCCATGACGACGCCGTCGCGCAGGGTGAAGTTCTCGATCCGGCGGGTCTGCCGGCCCCAGTACTCGGCGAAGGCCAGCACGAACGCGAAGAGGATCAGCACCGTCGCGACCAGCCACAGATTGCGGGCGGCGGTACGCACCTGGTCTTTGAAGACGAAACCGAAGAGGCCGATCGGAATCGACCCGATGATGACGTACCAGGCCATGCGGTAGTCCAGGCTGGAGCGCACCGACCGGTCCCAGATTCCGATCACCCAGCTTCGCGTGATCCGCCAGATGTCCTTGGCGAAAAAGATCAGCACCGCGGCCTCGGTGCCCAGCTGGGTCACCGCCGTGAACGACGCCCCGGCATCCCGGTCGAAGAAGATGGCCGAGGTGATCCGCAGGTGTGCCGACGAGCTGACCGGGAGGAACTCCGTCAGCCCCTGGACGAGCCCGAGGACAATCGCCTCGATCCAACTCATGTGGTTCACTCGCCGACCCCGGCCAGGTCGAGCGCCTCCGCGCAGGTGCGCAGCGTCTGGATGCCGCTGTCGGCGTCGGCGGCGAACACGCTGACCGACAGGGTGGTCACGCCGGCCGCCGCGTAGGCCTGCATCCGCTCGGCGATGCGCTCCTTCGGGCCGAGTAGCGAGGTCCGGTCGATGAACTCCATCGGTACGGCCGCGGCCGCGTCCCGTTGCCGCTTGGCCAGATACAGGTCCTGCACCTCGCGGGCCTCTTCTGCGTACCCCATCCGGGTCGCCAAACGGTTGTAGAAGTTCTGCTCCCGGCTGCCCATGCCGCCGATGTACAGCGCGGCGTACCACCGCACCAGCTCCGCGCACGCGGCGATTCCCGCCGGCGACCCGTCGTCGCCGACGACGACCGGCACCGACGGTACGACGTCGAACCCGGTCAGGTCCTTGCCGGCCCGAGCCCGGCCGGCCCGTACGGCGGCGAGTTGCTCGTCGGCGGCGTCGGGCGCGAAGAAGATCGCAAGCCAGCCGTCGGCGATCTCGCCGGCGAGTTCCAGATTCTTCGGGCCGACCGCCGCCAGGTAGATCGGGATGTGCTCCCGCGGTGGATGGAAGCCCAGCCGTAACGCCTTGCCCGGGCCGCCGGGCAACGGCAGCGTGTAGTGCTCCCCGTGGTACTCCACCTGTTTGCGGCCGATCGCCAGCTTGACGATGTCCACGTACTCCCGGGTGCGGGCCAGCGGTTTGGCAAAACGCACGCCGTGCCATCCCTCGGAGACCTGCGGACCCGACACGCCCAGGCCCAGCCGGAACCGGCCGCCGGAGAGCGCGTCGATCGTGGCCGCTGTCATCGCCGTGGCGGCCGGCGTGCGAGCGGGGATCTGCATCACCGCCGA
This sequence comes from Micromonosporaceae bacterium, assembly GCA_036384155.1. GTDB lineage: Bacteria > Actinomycetota > Actinomycetes > Mycobacteriales > Micromonosporaceae > DASVMV01. The sequence continues at coordinate 6,415 of DASVMV010000179.1, read as the reverse complement.
GCCGACGTCGATCCGCTCCGTCTGCCCCGCGATCCAGGCCAGCGTGCTGGGCGAATCCGACCCGTACGCCTCGGCGGCCCACACCACCGCGTACCCGAGCCGGTCGGCCTCCCTGGCCAAGGCGAGATGGTCGGCGGGGGTGCTCCACGCCGTCTGGTAGCCAAGACTGAGCCCGAGTCGCACCGGATCTCCCTCCCCCTGCAGGCGTCGCATCAGGGTATGCAATCACCGACGGTCACTGGACCGGCGCCCGTCAGTCCTTGCGCACGCCCCCCGGATCGACCAGGGCGGCCGGTCGCGGTTACCGGGAGCGAGGATGTCGGGAGCGGTCGGCGGCCGAATAAGGTTTCACCCATGCAGCAGCGACCGCTCGGCCACAGCGGGCTGGCGGTTTCCCGGCTCGCGCTCGGCACCATGACCTGGGGCCGGGACACCGACGCCGACGACGCCGCGGCGCAGGTCAAGAGCTTCCTCGACGCCGGCGGCAACCTGCTCGACACGGCCGACGTGTACGGCGACGGCGACGCCGAGACGGTCATCGGTTCGCTCCTCGGCTCGCTGGTGAGCCGCGACGACGTTCTCATCGCGACGAAGGCCGGGCTGCGGCCCGGCACCGGCCGCCGGCGGGACGGATCCCGGGCCCACCTGCTGCAGACCCTGGACGCGTCGCTGCGCCGGCTGGGCACCGACCACGTGGACCTGTGGCAGGTGCACGGCTACGACCCGGCGACGCCGCTGGAGGAGACGCTCACGGCGCTCGACCACGCGGTGGCCAGCGGTCGGGTCCGGTACGTCGGGGTATCGAACTTCGCCGGATGGCAGACCGCCCGGGCCGCGACCTGGCAGCTGGCTTTTCCGGGCCGTGCCCCGGTGGTCGCCGCTCAGGTGGAGTATTCGCTGCTCGAGCGCGGCGTCGAGCGCGAGGTGCTGCCGGCCTGCGCCGGTCTCGGTCTCGGTCTGCTGCCCTGGTCCCCGCTCGGCCGCGGCGTGCTCACCGGCAAGTACCGGCACGGCCGCCCGGCCGACTCCCGGGCCGCGTCGCCGCTTTTCGAGCGGTTTGTCACGCGGTACCTGGACCCGCGGTGTTCCCGGATCGTCGAGGCGGTCGTCACGGCGGCCGCCGGCCTCGGTGCGGCCCCGCTGGAGGTCGCCCTCGCGTGGGTTCGCGACCGGCCGGGGGTGGTGGCACCGATCCTGGGAGCCCGGACGGTCGGCCAGCTGCTCGGTGCTCTGCAGGTGGAGCAGATGGCGCTCCCCCTGGAAATCACCCAGGCCCTCGACGACGTCTCGGCGGTGCCGATCGGCTATCCCGAACGCGACGGCTGACCCCGCTCGGGGCCGGGCGGCGAGTACGGCGAAGGGCTGGTGCCGCGCTCGACGGGTCGGCAGGATGGGCGCATGGACTACGAATACGCGCCGCTGCGGTTACCACCGAATGTCGACCGGGTGACCGCCACGGCGCAGCTGGCGATCCAGGCCGAGTTCTCGGGCTGGGAGCTGGCCCGGGTGCGACTGTTGCGCGACGGGACGCGGCAGGTGGTGCTGCGTCGGCGCCGCGTCAACCAGCCGCAGCCGGGCCTTTCCTACTGACCGTGGCTTTCGTCCTGATCGGGGTTCCGCCGGGTCAGCGCGCCCGTTCGACCTCACCGTCGGCTTCGTCCGGCAGGTACGGGTGCTCGTCGAGCCGGCCGACCAACCGGTCACCGTCGCCCGGGCGGAACGGCCCAGCGCTGTCGTCGTCGCCGAACGACTCCAGGTCGAGCGGGCTGCTGACCTCACTAACCATCACCAGGCCGTCGAGCGGCTCCAACTCGGGAATGTCGAGTGCGCCGAGCGACCCGTCACCGCTCTGCAGGAGTTCGAGCACCGCCTCGCCGACGCCCTCCACCGGCCCCGCTTCGGCGTCGTCGGACACCGAGCCGCGGCGGGCCGCCTCGGCGATCCGGATCAGCGCGGCGACGCTGGGCACCCGGTAGTCCCGCCGCTGCCGCACCGAGAGGACATTCGGGTGCGGATCGGTCGGCTCGGCTCCCTCGACGCCGAGACCCACCCCGAAGCGCTCGTCCGCCTCGTCGGGGTCGATCGTCTCGACGTCCCACGGCGTGACCTCGCCGAACGCGTCGAGCAGCAACTCGTCGTACTCGCATGAGGCGTTGTTGAGCGTGACGTACGCCTGCCAGACGTCGTCGTCGTCGACGCGCCCCTGGGCGGCCCGTACCGCGGTCAGGTGGTTGCGCGCGGCGTCGATCACCCGCTCCAGGGCGGCGTCCAGCTCGGCGGGCTGGTCGGTCATGGAAAGTCCCTTCGATTCAGGGGGAACGGGCTCGGCTAGCAGGCCCGCAGGAATCGGTCGAGCACTCGCACGCCGAACTGTAGTCCGTCCACCGGTACCCGCTCGTCGACGCCGTGGAAGAGGGCGGCGAAGTTGAGGTCGGCGGGAAGCTGCAGCGGCGCGAACCCGAAGCAGCGGATACCCATGCGGGTGAACGCCTTCGCGTCGGTGCCGCCGGAGAGCATGTACGGGATCGGGCGGGCGGCGGGGTCCTCGGCCTGCAGGGCTGCCGCCATCGCCCCGACCAGCGCGCCGTCGAACGTGGTTTCGATGGCGGGCTGGCGCTGGACGTACTCGATCTTCAGGTCCGGGCCGATCACCTCGCGCAGCTGCGCGAAGAACTGCTCCGACTGGTCGGGCAGGGTGCGGCAGTCGAGCGTGGCACTGGCCCGCCCGGGGATGACGTTGTCCTTGTACCCGGCCTGCAGCCGGGTGGGGTTCGCGGTGTTGCGGATCGTGGCACCGATGATGCCGGCGATCGGGCCGAGCTTGCCGATCGCCGTCTCCGGGTCCTCGGGGTCGAGCTCGATGCCCAGCAGCTCGGAGATCTCCTCGAGGAAGGCTCGCACGGTGGGCGTCACGACCACCGGGAAGCGGTGCCGGCCGACCCGGGCCACCGCCTCCGCCAGGGCCGTGACCGCGTTGTCGTCGTGCACCATCGACCCGTGGCCGGGCCGCCCGCGTGCGTGCAGTCGCAGCCAGGCGATGCCCTTCTCCGCGGTCTCGATCAGATACAGGCGCAGGTCGTCGTTGACCGTGTACGAGAATCCGCCCACCTCGCCGATCGCCTCGGTGCACCCGTCCAGCAGGTCGCGGTGGTGGTCGACGAGGAAGTGGGCGCCGTAGTCGCCGCCGGCCTCCTCGTCCGCGGTGAAGGCCAGGACGAGATCGCGCGGCGGGCGTACGCCGGTGCGCTGCCACTGGCGAACCACGGCCAGCACCATCGCGTCGAAGTCCTTCATGTCGATCGCGCCCCGGCCCCACAGGTAGCCGTCCTGGAGCTCACCGGAGAACGGGTGCACCGACCACTCGCTCGCCTCGGCCGGCACCACGTCGAGGTGGCCGTGCACCAGCAGCGCGCCGCGGGAGGAATCCTCGCCCGGGATCCGCGCGACGAGGCTGGCCCGGCCCGGGGCCGACTCGCGGATCTGCGCCTCGACGCCGACCTCGGCGAGCTTGCCGGCGACGTACTCCGCCGCCACCCGCTCGCCGGCGCTGGTGGCCAGGTCGCCGGTGTTGCTGGTGTCGATGCGCAACAGGTCGCGGCAGAGGTCGACGACCTCGTCGACGGCGCTGGGGCTGGCGGACGCGCTCGGTATGGTCATGCGTCGTTCTTACCAGTAGCCGCGGAGCCGGGCACCCGGCGCGGCTCAGGCGGACTCGCGCGCGTCCACTTCCGCGCCGGCGACGTCGGTGGCCGCGGTGGCGGCCTGCTCGGTCCACGGTGACACGGCGGCCGGACGCGGTCGCGGCAGCGGCAGTTCGCCGAGGGGCGCGTACACCTGAACGCCCACCGACTCGGCCAACACCAGTGCCGCGGCCATGCTGGTCGGCCGGTCCGCGGGGTTCCGGGCCAGGCACTGCCGGGCCAGCTCGAGCACCTCGGGTGGCAGCCCGTCGATCGGCGGCAGCGGGTCGGGGCGTCGGTGCCGGCCGGCGCGGCCCGTCCGCACGCCGGTGTCGACGGGCCACGGCAGCCGGTTGGCCAGGCACAGGTGCAGCAGCACTCCCACGGCGTACATGTCGGTGGCCGGGGTGGCCGGCACCCCGTCGAAGCGTTCCGGAGCCACGAACACCGGGGTGCCGAGCACCGCGCCGTCGACTCCCGGATCCAGCTCGCCGGTCGGTGCGGCGATGCCGAAGTCGAGCACCTTCGCGCCGGCCGGGGTGAGCATGATGTTGGCCGGTTTGATGTCGCGGTGCACGATGTTGTGCGCATGCGCGGCGGCGAGGGCGGCACACACCTCGGCGCAGACCCGTACGGAAATCCGCCAGTCGAGCGGGCGGGCGGCCAGGTGTACGGCCAGCGTCTCGCCCTCGACCAGCTCCATCACCAGGTACGGCAGCTGCTGACCGGGCAGCGCGGGCGCGAGCCCGAAGTCGTGCACGCTGGCGACGTTGGGGTGGACCAGGCGGGCCGCTGCCCGGGCCTCGGTGCGGATGCGCTCCAGCGACTCCGGCCGGTCGGCCTGGGCCGGTGCGATCAGCTTCACGGCGACGGGGCGGTCCAGAACCCGGTCGCGGGCGCGCCAGACCTCGGACATCCCGCCGACGCCGATGCGCTGTTCGAGTTCGTAGCGGTCGTTCAAGATCCGCATTCCGTACCTTTCTCCGCCCTCGCGTGACGCTACCGGTTCGGTGCGGGCAAAGCCTTGCTGTGCCGGCCTCCGGCCGCTCAAGGTACGCCTCATAGGTCTTCCCGTCGCTTCTCGGTAGCCCTACCGTCACGCTATGGAGCTGGAGCTGAGGCACCTGAAGGTGGTCTGCGCGATCGCGGAAACCGGCAGCGTCACCAAGGCGGCCTCGATGCTCGGGCTCGCTCAGCCGGCGCTCACCGCCCAGCTGCAGCGGATCGAGCGCGCGCTCGGCGGCCCCCTGTTCGACCGCGACCGCCGGGGCGCCCGGCCGACCGCGCTGGGTGAGCTGGTGCTGGCCCGGGCGCGAGTACTGCTGCCGGCGATGAAGGGGCTGCAGGACGAGGCCACCCGGATGGCCGTCGCCGGCGGCGGCATGAGCCGCTACCGGATCGGTGGAGCGAACAGCCCCGCGCTCGGCGGGTTGGTGCACCGGCTCGCGGCCGAGCAGCCGCCCGCGGAGATCACCACCTACGCCTCCTGGTACGCGACCGAACTGGCCGAACTGGTGCGCAGCGGCCGGCTGGACTTCGCCCTGGCCGGTGTCTGCGGCGACTCCGCGCCGCCGGCGGAGTACGGGCTCACCTGGCGGGCACTGGCGCTCGACCCGGTGTTCGTCCTCCTGCCGGAGGTGCACCCGCTCGCCGGCCGGGACGAGGTGCCGTTGGCCGCGCTGGCCGACACGCGATGGGTAACCGCCCCCGGTGACGGGTGTTTCGCCGACTGCTTTGCCGCCGCCTGCGCGCGGGCCGGATTCACCCCCCGCAAGATCTACGAGACTGATGTCCGCGGCTGCATCGACCTGGTCGAGGCGGGGGCCGGCGTCGCCCTATGCCAGGCCACGTTCCGGCCGATGACCGGGCTGGTGACCCGCCCGCTGGCCGGGACGCCGCTGCGCTGGCGCCTGCTGCTCGGGTGGCATCCGGACTCGCCGGCCGCCGCCTCCGCGGGTCGGGTGCTGGGCCATGCCGGGGCGGCGTACGTCGATGCCCTGGCCCGGATCCCGGGTTACGGCGACTGGCTGCTGTGCCACCCCGGGTTCGGCGTACGACGGGCCGCCGCCTGACCGGAACGCGTCGCCGCGCGGTATGAGCTGGTCGATATTTCCCAGCGTCGATTGTCGGCCGCTACGTTAACCGGTACCCGCCAGATCCACGCGCGCCGATGTCCGATCCCTCTCCGGCAACCGGGCACCGCCGTACCGACCGGTTCTGGCGCAACCTCCCGCCCGCGACGTCCCTGGCCCAGCGACCGGACGTCGACCCCCCGGCCCGAAGGAGGCCCCATGTACCGAAGGCTCGCCGCCGTGGCAGCAGCCGTCCTGCTGCCCCTCGGCCTGATCGCCGCGCCGGTCGGTCCGGCCGCGGCCGCCCCCGACACCGGTGCCGCGGCCGGCACCACCGGATCGGCCACCGCCGCGTCCGCCGGCGTGCTCGCCGCACTGCAGCGGGACCTCGGGCTGACCGCGGACCAGGCCCGGGACCGGTTGGTCCGCGAAGACCGGGCCAGCCGTACCGAAGCCCGACTCCGCGCAGCGCTCGGCAGCACGTTCGCCGGCGCCTGGCTTACTGCCGACGCGACGTTCGTGGTCGCCGTGACCGACGCTCGCCGCTCCGCCCAGGTTCGGGCGACCGGCGCGCAGGTCCGGGTGGTGGCCCGCAATGCGGCCACCCTCGACCGGATCAAGGCCGCCCTGGACCGCACCGCCGGCCGGGCGCCCGCGGCGTCC
>DASVMV010000178.1:0-7553 GCA_036384155.1 Micromonosporaceae bacterium | reverse complement strand
ACCAGGTTGCCCCGGCCGCGGCGACCTCCCGCAGGTGGGCCCGCTCGCCCCGCTCGTCGTCGCGGCGTCGCCGCCCGCCCAGCGCGATGTCGAAGGGTCTGCCGCCGGCTCCCGTCGCCGGAAGCCGCCCGACCAGGTCGTGCACCTCGTCGGGGGTGTAGTCCGACCAGTCGGTGGTGTCGGTCAGCTTGTACGGGACGATGCCGTCGCAGCGGGCCGCGCGGCGCAGCACGGCGCCGGCCTGGGTGCTGCCGCCGACCCAGACCGGCACCCGCGGCGACTGGACCGGAGCCGGGCGCAGCGCGACCCCGTCGACCCGGTAATGCTGCCCGTGGTGCCGCACCGGCTCGCCGCTGAGCAGGCCGGTCAACACGTCGATGCCCTCGTCGAGCATGGCGGCGCGGCGCCGTAGGTCGGTCTCCTCCCCGAACGCGGCCACGCCCCGGTCGCCGGGGTCGCCCGCGCCTACCGCGACGGTGGCCCGGCCCACCGACAGGTGGTCGAGGGTGAGCAGTTCCCGCGCCAGTTTGGCCGGCCGGCGGCGCGGCAGCGGGGTGACAGTGGTACCCAACCGGATCGTCTCGGTGCGGACGGCGATGGCGGCGAGCATCAACCACGGGTCGTAGGTGGGCGGCTCGTCGCCGGCGTAGTAGATGAGGTAGTCCTCGAAGAAGACGCCGTCCCACCCGGACTTCTCGGCCAGCTCGCCCAGGTCGACGAGGAGCGACGGAGTGATCTCCGGTCCACCGCAGCAGAACTCGATACCGTGTCTCATGTCGCGCACGCTACGGCGGGCCGGCGACACCGCCCGGGTGTCCGTGCGGCGTCATGAGCCGCGCCGGGCGCGGGCCGCCCAGATGGCGTAGGCGGGGTCACGGTCGAGGTTGTGCCGGTCGCGGTCGTAGCGGCGGGTGGTGCGCGGGTCGGCGTGGCCCATCGCGTCCTGCACGTCCTCCAGGGGCACCCCCTCGGCACGCGCCGTGGTGGCGAAGGAGTGCCGCAATGAGTGCGGCGACAGCCGCTCCCACGCCGGAACGCCGGCCGCTCGGGCGAGCCGACGGACGAGCCGGAAGACGGCGTGCCGATCCAACCGACCACCGCGACTGGTCACCAGCAGCGGCCCGGCAAGCTGGTCGACCGGCCGTCCCTCGACCGACGACCGGTGGGCGAGGTAGCGGTCGAGTGCGTCGGCCGTACCCGGAGCCAGCGCGCGACGCCGGGGCCGACCACCCTTGCCGACGAAGCGCACGCTGCGGTGGCCGCGCTCCTGACCGAGGTCGGCGACGTCCAGAGCCACCAGTTCCCCCACCCGCAGGCCGAGGTCGGCCAGTAGCGCGACGGCCGCCCGGTTACGGGCGGCGGTCGGTCCGGCATCGGCGGCCGCCGCGGCGAGCAGCGCGTCGACCTGTTCGGGCGTGAGGCCGACGGTGGCCGAGTGGTCGCGGTCGAGCCGGGGCCGGTCAGCACCGGAGACCGGGTTGGCCTCGATCGCGCGCAGCCGGTGCAGGAAGCCGTACCAGCTGGAGAGTGCGGACAGCTTGCGGGCGACGGTCGCCGGGCTGAGGGTACGACCGGTCCGCCCGTCCACCGTGGACTCGAGCGCCCTGCCGTAGGCGTTGACGTCCACGAACGAGACGCGCAGGGGATCCAGCTCCCGGCCGCTGCACCACGCCAGCCAGCCGGTGATGTCCCGGCGGTAGGCGGCCCGGGTGTGCTCGGACAGCCGGCGGTTGCGCAGCCACGCCTCGGTCACGTCGAGCGGATCGCCGGACGTGACCGGCCGCGGTGACGGGCGAGGTACGGGCACAGACGCGTGGGGTACCGACACGCCCACCAGGGTGTCAGGCGTAACCCGTCCGGAGCGGGATCGGCACGCCCGGCGCGGCTGCGGTCGACGTGCCGGAACCGCGCCGACGGGCGGTTGCCCGCCCGGCGTACCGCCGGACGGGCAACCCGGGGTTATGCGCTGATCTCCTGCCGGCCGCCGGTGCTGCTGACCGAGATGCGCCGCGGCTTGGCCTTCTCGGCCACCGGGATGCGCAATGTCAGCACGCCGTTCTCGTAGCCGGCCTCGAGCTTTTCGGTGTCGAGCGTGTCGCCCAGGAAGAGCTGCCGGGTGAACACACCCATCGGCCGTTCCGCCGCGACCAGTTCGACGTTCTCCCCGGTCGGCCGGTGCCGCTCGGCCCGGACCGTCAGCACGTTGCGCTCGACGGTGCATTCGATGGAGTCGGCGTCGACGCCCGGCAGGTCGAACGCCGCGTAGAAGTAGTCGCCGTCGCGGTAGGCGTCCAGGTGCATCACCGCGGGACGGGACACCGTGCCGAAAAGCTGCTCGGCCATCCGGTCGATCTCACGGAACGGGTCGGTACGCATCAACATTGCCACTGCCTCCTCACTGCTCCTCGCCGAAGACCTCGGTGAAAGACCCAAGTTGAGTGTGGACGACTCAACTTCACCTCCAGTACTACTACGCCCTGCGCACATCGTCAACTCGACCTGCGACACCCGCTTCAGCCGCCCGCCGCGCGGCGACGGACCAGGGCCTCGACGCCGTCGAGCACCCGTTGTAGTCCGAACTCGAACGCGTGGTCCGGGTCGTAGGCGCCGCCATGCCACTGCCCGGCGGCGGCGCCGACGCGGGCGGCGACGGGGACCCGCCGGGCGTCCAACACCCGCTCCAGGTACGGCGCGGTGGCATACCACCACTGCTCGTCGGAGACACCCGTCTGCCGGGCCACCTGGCCGGCTTCCACGGCCCCGCGCGCCGCCCCGTGCACGAAGCCGCCAATCAGGGTCACGACCGAATCCATCTCCACGTCGGTGAGTCCGACGCCGTCCACCGCCCGCAGTTCATAGTCGTACCTGGCGATCAGGTTGGGTCCGAGCGGCGGCCGGCTGGTCGCCGCCACCTGCAACAGCCAGGGATGCCGGCGGTACAGCGCCCAGTTCTCCCGGGCCACGAGTTCCAGCCGCGCCCGCCAGCCACCGGGCACCTCCAGCGGCCGGGCCGGCTCGCCGTACACGGTGTCCAGCATGACGTCGATCAGTTCCGCCTTGCCGGGTACGTACGTGTAGAGCGACATCGTGCCGACCCCCAGAGCCTCGGCGACCCGGCGCATGGACAGCGCCCCCAGCCCTTCGGCATCGGCGACCTCGATGGCCGCACGCACGATCCGGTCGACGTTCAGCTCGGGCCGGCCCTTGCGGCTGACGCGTTCGCTCGTCCGCCACAACAGGGCCATGCTCCGCGCCGGATCTCCGGCGCCGCTGAATTCCGTGGTCATGCCCGGCGATCCTAGTGCCGCTGCCGTATGGCGTACGGTTGGAACGGACGTGCCGGGACCGGCCACCGGGTCGGTACTTCCGCTACCGGATCTCCAGCCCGAGCACCTGGGCGATCACCACGGCCTGTTCCGGGCTGATGACGGCCCCGGCCAACTGCACGGCGGCGGGGTCGAAGGCGGTCAGGTCGCTGCCCCGAAGGTCGCACCCGACGAACCGCGCGCCCCGCACCTGGGCACCGGACAGGTCGCAGTCGGCCAGAACGGCGTCGCCGCAGTTCGCGCCGGTGAGGTCGACCTCGCGCAGCCGCGCCGCGCGAATCCTGACCCCCCGCAGATCCGCCCCGGGCAACGACACGAACGACCAGTCGCCGCCGTCGACGACCAGCGGCCGCACCTCGCTGTTGACGAACGTGCTGCCCACCAGCTTGCAGCCGGTGAACTGGGCCTGGAACAGGTTGCACCGGCGGAACGTGCAGCGCAGGAACGCCGAGTCGGTGTGCCGGGAGGCGTTGAACCGCACCGTGCCGAACGTGCAGTCGGTGAAGACGCAGCCCCGCGTGGCCGCCTCGGTCAGGTCGCAGTCGAGGAACTCGCAGTTGACGTAGTGCTGGTCGACCAGCTCGTCGCCGTACCAGTCCTCGTCCCGGAAGGTGGTGCCCTCGAACGGCTCGGTCATCCAGCCAGGGTACGGACGCGGCGGGACCGGTTACCCCCACCGACGCCGGGTGTCGGCCGCCACCGCCTCGGTCGATGCTGCGGCATCGCAGGTTGTCGAGGGAGGCGACGAAGCCGCTCACCCGCCGGATGCCAGCGCCGACACACCAGCCGAGCACCTCGTCGAGGTGCTCCGCGCCGTACCGATGGCCGACGCTGGGATTGTCGAACCCCATCTGACGGGCCTACCGCCGGTTGCCGTCCATCACCAGTGCGATGTGCCGGGGCACGGCTGGCCGCAACGCCGTACCCCAAGCGATGACCTGGTCCAGCATGGTGGTGGCCGCGTCCTCGTGGTGGGCGGCCGGCCTGACGACGTTGTAGGGCTCGAAGTCGGTGAACAGGGACAGCGCGACCTGGGCACGGACGTCGGCGACCCGGAGTTCACCCATCACAGTTCTTCTTTCCGTTGTTTGAGCTCGTGCTCAGGGAAGGATGATGATCTTTCCTCGGGTCTCGCCGGCCTCGCTTCTGCGATGCACGGATGCGAGGTCCCGCAGCGGATGGGATTCGGCGATGTCGACGACGAGTTCGCCAGCATCGACCAGTGCCACGAGGTCGGCCAGCTGCCCGGCGTCGCTGCGGGCTACCAGATGCGTAGTGGTGACAGCCGCGCCGGTTGGCGGCTCGACCGGCGTGGCGATGGAGACGATGACGCCTCCCGGCCGCACCAGGGGCACCAGGTCGGCGGCCGCGTCGGAGGTGACGGCGGCGAGGTTGACGACCGCGTCGACCGGGCCGTCGAGCGCCTCCACGAGAGGGGTCGAGGTGTAGTCGACGACTTGGTCGGCGCCGTACCGGCGGACCGCTGCGGCGCTGCGGCCGCTGGCCGTGGCGATCACGATCGCGCCAGCGTGCCTGGCCAGTTGGACGGCGAAGACACCCACACCTCCGCCGGCGCCGTTGAGCAGGATGCGTTGACCCGCGGTGATGCGGGCGTACTCGAACAACGCCTGCCAGGCGGCGAGCCCGGCGACCGGGATAGCTGCGGCATCGGCCAGGGGGGTGGCGGCGGGCGCCTTGGCCAGGACGTGAGCGGGAGCGGTGACGTATCCGGCGGCGGCCCCGCCAGCATCGAGGCGACCGATGACGCGGTCGCCGGCGCTGAACCCCGCAACGCCCTCGCCCACCTGCACGATCGTCCCGGACATGTCCCAGCCGAGGGTGTACGGCAGCGCCACCGGCAACACGGCCCGCAACCATCCAGACCGTAACGCCGTCTCCGACGGGTTGAACGAGGTGGCGGCGACGCGGATGAGCACCTCCCCCGGCCGGGGCGCCGGCACCGGAATCTTTTCGTACTGGATGACCGACGCGTCGCCGTACTCCCGGATTCGCGCGGCCGTCATGGTGGCCGGGATCTCGCGCGGGTGGTCGGCCGTTCGGCCGCCGGTCGCCGCGGTGACCAGAACTCGGTGCCGCTGTGACATGAGGATTCCTTCCCACCTGACGGTTGCGCCTGCAGATCAACCGTACGAATGGCAGTGAAGACATCCAATGCGCAGGAGTCCGCGATTTATACGCGATCGTATTGGCAGAGCCTCGGCGTTAGGCTGTTCGTGTGGATGTGCTCAGCGATGTGGTCGCCATCATGCGCACCGGACGCCCCCGCTCCGCCCGGATCCAGTGGCGCGACGTATGGGGCCAGCGCTTCCCGTCGGCCCTCGGATCCGCGGGCTTTCAGGTGATACTCCAGGGTTCGTGCTGGCTCATCCCGCCATCCGGCGCCCCCATCGCACTTGGCGTCGGCGATGTGGTGTTCTTCCCCCACGGACACGGGTACGGCCTGGCCGCCACCCCCTCCACCCCGTTGGCCGAACCCGACTGCGACCCACTCGAGGAGGCCGAACTCTTCGTCTCCGCATCCGTCGGCGACTCCCGGGACGGCGCCGGCACGGTGACGCTCTGCGGCGGATACCAACTCGACCCAAGCCGGGCCCATCCCCTCCTGCGTGACCTGCCCGACATGATTCACCTGCCAGCCCGTCTCGGAAACCGTCCCGAACTGCGCGCGGCAATCGACCTGCTAAGCGGCGAGATTGACAATCCCCGGCTCGGCGTGGACACCATCGTGCCCGCCCTGCTCGACATGCTGCTGCTTTACATCCTGCGGGCCTGGTTCGACGAGCAGCCCGCGCGGGCTGCGCCCCCCGGCTGGGCTGCGGCCCTCACTGACCCGGTGATCAGTGCCGCACTGCATGCCATCCACCGCGATCCGGCACATCCGTGGACCGTCCAGACGCTCGGCAGCCGGGCCGGACTATCCCGGGCGGCCTTCTCCCACCGCTTCACCACCCTGGTTGGCCAACCACCCATGGCCTACCTGACCTGGTGGCGCATGACGAGTGCGGCACGCCTGCTCCGCGAATCCGACGCCTCACTCGCCGAGGTGGCCGCTCACATCGGGTACGCGTCGGAGTTCGCCTTCGCGAACGCCTTCAAGCGGGAGTTCGGCACCGCACCCGGCAGATACCGGCGGCGGAGCCAGCCGGCTCCCCAGCCAGCCGCCGTCTCGTCGGTATCGGCGAGCAGCAGCGAAGGACCATCAGAAGTCGGCCCGCCCGGCCGGTACACGTCGCAGAATTAGAGGTCGGACCCGGCGGTCCGCCACTGCAGGAACCCCGGACATCCGCCGCTCGCCACTGGTCCGGATCACCAGATCGGGGCTGGGCAGCCCGCCGGTGTCCAGGTGGATCAGCATCCAGCGCAGCGACGCGGCGGCCGACGTGAAGTCGGGTGCTGGCCCACCTCGTCCAGGGAGTGAGCGACGATCTCATTCGACACCGCGCACTGCCGGTCGTACTCCTCGAGCTGGGCCAGCGTAAGGCCGGCGACCCGCACGAACGGAGGGCGGGTGCGGGAGGGCGGCATGGGCGGCGAGGCTACCGCGGGCGCTCCGTGCGCCATTACCGCCGACGCGTCGGGACCCCGGGTTACTTCCGGGCGGCCACCACGACCGTGTCGAGGGCGTCGACGGTCCGCCCATCGACCGGCACCGGCCGCCGAGCCGTCTCGGCCCGCCGTACCTGCAGCCCGGGCAGCCCCGCCACCACCGTCTCGGGCGTCGTGAGCACCGCCGGGTCCTGCGGCCCGCCGACTCCGCCGGTCAGGTTGGCCAGGTCGTGCCCCACGACGAGCAGGACACCGCCGGGCCGCAGCGCGGCCTGTGCCCGGTGCAGCACCGCCGCGAAGTCGGCGTCCGGCAGGTGCAGGTAGACGATCAGCACCAGATCGAACTGCCAGACCGGCGGCACGTAGCTCAGAACGTCGGCAATCTGCCAGTCCACCGGCACGCCGCGCTGCCGGGCCAGCTCGCGACCGCGCCCGACCGCGACCGCCGAGAAGTCGACGGCGGTCACCTGCCAACCGCGGCCGGCAAGCCACACCGCGTTGCGGCCCTCGCCGGCGGCCAGATCGAGCGCCCGCCCGGGTGCCAGGTGCCCGGCCTCCTCCACCACGAACCGGTTCGGCTCAGCGGTCCACACCAGATCGCCAGCCGCGGCGTACCGGCTGTCCCAGGCCGTGCTGTCCACTGCCCTGCTCCTTTCTCCG
>DASVMV010000177.1:0-7545 GCA_036384155.1 Micromonosporaceae bacterium | reverse complement strand
TCGGTGGCGGAGCGCGTGCGATGGCCGCGGTCCGCGCCTGGCCGCGCAAGATGCAGATCGCGGCGGGCGTCGGCCTCGCGCTGGTGCTGGTGCTGGTGGGACTCGTCCTGGTCAACCGCCCGGACCCGGCGACCAGGACGCCGCTGCAGGCCACCCCGCCCACCACGGCACCGACCGGGCCGGCCTTCGCGACCCAGACGTTCGCCGACCGCGGCGTCTCGGTCAACGTGCCGCAGGGCTGGGAACGGAAGACCGGCGGCAGCTACGTCGACTTCGTCGACCCGGCCGACTCCGGCCGCAAGGTCCGCATCATCGTCGAGCCGTTCCGGCGTGACGCTCCGCCCGCTCGCTGGGTCGTAGCCGCCGAAAAATTCTTGCAGACCCGAAGCACGTCGTGCGCCCAGCCCTACGCGCGGGTGGGCGGCGTGGAGGAGCTGGACCACCAGGGCCGACCGGCCGCGCAGTTCGAATACACCTGCGGCACCGGTGAGGGCATGCGGCACGGGGTGTGGCGGGTGGTGCCCGCAGACGGCAAGGCGTACTCGTTCTACCTGTCCACCACCGACGCCCACTTCGACGAGAGCAAGCCGATCTTCGAAGAGATGGTCCGCACGTTCCGGCTCACGGGGGCGGGCTGAATCCCGGGCGACGCGCACCCGGCGCGGGCCGCCGTGCTATCAAGGCGGCATGGTCGCCGACATAGCTGAAATCGACGAGCTGGCCCGGCAGGCCCGGCGGTGGGTCACCGACGACCCCGACCCGGCCACCCGCGCCGAGCTGCGGGCCGTACTCGACCGCCTGCCCGGCAGCGGGTCGGAGCTGGCCGACCGGTTCGCCGGGCCGCTGACGTTCGGCACCGCCGGACTGCGCGGCCCGCTGCGGGCCGGGCCCAACGGGATGAACCTCGCGGTGGTGACCCAGGCCGCGGCCGGTCTGGTCGGCTGGCTCGCCGCCCGCGGCGCGAGCGGTCCACTGGTGATCGGGTACGACGCCCGGCACCGTTCCCGGCAGTTCGCCGAGCAGACGGCCCGGGTGGCGACAGGGGCCGGGCGAGAAGCGCTCGTCCTGCCGTGGCCGCTGCCCACCCCGGTGCTCGCGTACGCGGTGCGGCGGCTCGGCGCGGCGGCCGGCGTCATGGTGACCGCCAGCCACAACCCGCCGCAGGACAACGGCTACAAGGTGTACCTCGGAGCGGAACCTGGCGGGGCGCGCGGCGCCGGTGCCCAGATCGTGCCGCCGGCCGACGGCGAGATCGAAGCCGCGATCCGGGCCGTCGGGCCGCTCGCCGCGGTGCCGCTCGGTCCCCCCGGAGAGGAGCTGGGCGAGGACATCGTCCTGTCCTACGTGGAGACGGCTGGCGCGGTCGTGCGGCCGGACGGTCCGCGCGATCTAGCGGTGGCCTACACGCCGCTGCACGGCGTCGGCGCCAAGGTGCTGACGTCCGTCTTCGCGCACGCCGGCTTCGCCTATCCGGCGGTGGTCGCCGAGCAGGCCGAGCCGGATCCGGAGTTTCCGACCGTGACGTTTCCCAACCCCGAGGAGCCGGGAGCGATCGACCGGGTGATCGCGCTGGCCCAGGAGACCGCCGCCGACCTGGCGATCGCCAACGACCCGGACGCCGACCGCTGTGCGGTGGCCGTGCCGGACCCGGCGCGTGGGTGGCGGATGCTGCGCGGCGACGAGCTGGGCGTACTGCTCGCCGACCACCTGATGCGCCGCGGCGTACGCGGCCTCTACGCCACCACGATCGTGTCGTCGTCGCTGCTGCGGGCCATGTGCGCCGCCCGCGGCATGCCGTACGACGAGACGCTGACCGGCTTCAAGTGGATCGTCCGGGCCGGCGGCGAGCGCGGCGAGCCGCTGGTGTTCGGCTACGAGGAGGCGCTGGGCTACTGCGTGGCGCCCGACCACGTACGCGACAAGGACGGCATCACCGCGGCGCTCACTTTGGCCGAACTCGCTGCCGGGCTCAAGGCGGACGGGCGTACGCTGCTCGACCGGCTCGACGACCTGGCCGCCGAGTTCGGTGTCTACCTCACCGACCAGCTCTCGGTGCGGGTGAGCGACCTCGGCGAGATCGCGGCGGCCATGGCGCGAATCCGGGCGCACACGCCGGACCGCCTGCTCGGCGATCCGGTCACGTCGACGGAGGACCTGTTGCCGGCGGCAGACGTACTGATCCTGCGGACGAACCGGGCCCGGGTTGTCGTCCGGCCGTCCGGCACCGAGCCGAAGCTGAAGGCGTACCTGGAGGTGGTCGAGGAGGTCTCGGACGGCGACCTGACGGCCGCCCGGCTCGAGGCCGCCGACGCGGTACGGGCGCTGCGCGCCGAGGTGGCGGCCGCCCTGGGCGTATAGCGCGCCCGCCGATCTGCGCGCCCCCCTCTCCGCGCCCACCTCTCCCCCGCGATCTAGGGCAGATGGTCGCTAGTTGATCTCCAATCGCAGCCATACGCCCTAGATCGCGGAGAGGGAGCGGCGCGCTAGATCGCGGGGAGGGGCCCGGCTCGGGTCAGCTGCGGGCCCCCAGCGCGGCGTGGATGGCCCGGGTCAGCGCGGCGATCACCAACGCCACCGACGGCCGAACGACCGACTCTTCCAGGCTCACGTTGCCGGTGAAGCCGGCGCCGCTGGCGATCTCCTCGAGTCGGCGGTGGGCCTCGTCCACGGCCGGCCCGTCGAGGCCGAGCGTCGGCTCCATCCGTACCGCGCCCACCAGCGTGGCCAGCGCGGCCGTCCGCTCGTCGGGCAGCGCTTCGCCGGTCAAGGCCTGGGCCAGCCGGTGCCGGCAGTCGGCCTCGACGCTGCCGTCGGCGACCGGGTAGCGGTGCACGTGGATGAAGCCCAGCTCGGTCTCGTCGACCTGCCGCACGACTCCCCGGGCCACCAGGTCGGCGAGGACCCGGCCGCGCAGGCCGTGCCGCAGCCGCTGGACCCAGGACGACGGACTGTGCGGCGAGTCCGCGGCGATCCGGCCGAGCACCTCGTCGGCGATGGGCTCACCGGTAGGCGCCGGGTCGACCACGACGATCGTGCCGTCGGAGTAGGCGATTCGGCCGGCCAGGGCCAGCTCGACCAGCACCGCGGCGGCCATTCCCAGGTCGAGCCCGATCCGGGAGGTGGTGGCCTTGCCCGTCTCGTCGTCGTATCCCAGAAGCAGCAGCTCTTCGGCCAGCGCAACACCAGTCATGGCCCGGAACGCTAGCGTCTCGGAGCAGGCCGTGCACGCCTCCGTAAGGTGATCGGGTGCAGGCGATTCTGGCGACGCTCGGCTACGTACTGTCCCCCGACCGGCGGCGGGTGCTCATGCTGCGCCGCGACAGACGCGTCGACGACCTGCATTTCGGCTACTACAACGGGCTGGGCGGCAAGCTCGAACCGGGCGAGGATGTGGTGGCCGGGATACGGCGGGAGATCCGGGAGGAGTCCGGGCTCGAGTGCCACACTCTGGAGCTGGCCGGAACGATCTCCTGGCCCGGGTTCGGCCCGGGCGGCGAGAACTGGTTCGGTTTCCTCTTCCGGGTGCCCGCCTGGTCCGGCGACCTCGTGGACGACTGTGCGGAGGGCACCCTGATCTGGACCGAGGTCGACGACGTGTGCGGCGGCCGGGTGCCGATGTGGGAAAGCGACCGGCACTTCCTGCCGCTGGTCTTCGCCGAACGGCCACAGGTGTTCCACGGCGTCCTGCCGTTCGCCAACGGCAAAGGGGTGAGCTGGAGCTACACGCTCCTGTGACCCTGGGCACGGCCCGGCCCGGCTCCCTCAGAAGCGGGGCATGCCGCCGAACTGGCGGTCACCCGCGTCGCCGAGTCCGGGCACGATGAACATCCGGTCGTTGAGGCCCTGGTCGACGGACGCGGTCACCACCCGCAGCGGCAGGCCGGACCGGCCCAGCCGGTCGATAGCGGCCGGCGCGACGAGAACGCACAGCACCGTGATGTCGTTGCAGCCGCGCTCGGCGAGCAGCCCGCAGCAGTGCTCCAACGAGCCGCCGGTGGCCACCATCGGTTCCAGCACGAGCACCGGCTTGCCGGACAGGTCGGCGGGCAGCGACTCCATGTACGCCCGCGGCTGGAAGGTGTGCTCGTCGCGGGCCAGGCCGACGAACCCCATCGACGACTCGGGAAGCAGGCCGAGGGCCGCGTCCGCCATGCCCAGGCCGGCCCGCAGCACCGGTACGAGCAGCGGCGGGTTGGCCAGCCGGGTGCCCTCGGTCGGGGAGACCGGCGTCTGCACCGGGTAGTTCTCCACCGGGAACGAACGGGCCGCCTCGTACACCAGCATGGTGGTGAGCTCGTGCAGGGCGGCGCGGAACGCCGCCGAGTCGGTGCGGGCGTCGCGCATCGCGGTCAGCCGCGCCTGGGCGAGAGGGTGATCGATGACGAGTACGTCCACGGTCGCTCAACCTACGCCACCGTGCCGGCGCCGTGCGGCCCCCACCAGGACCGCCGCTAACCTCAGGCTCATCGTGGGTCGGGCGGGCGGTGACCAAGATCACTAACTGTCGGTCCGCGTAGACTCGGCGGCATGACGGCAACGATGGAGTCCCGGCGCTCCGACCTCTCGGAGGTGGGGCGATCGGAGGCGACGCTGCGGGCGTTCCTGCATGGGCTTCCCGGTGTCGACCAGGTCGGGGCGGAGCAGCGGGCGGCGATGCTAAGCACCCGGTCGATCAAGACCACGGCCAAGGCGTGGGCGATCGATCTGGCCATTCGGATGGTGGACCTGACGACGCTGGAGGGCGCCGACACGGACGGCAAGGTGCGCGCGCTGTCCGCGAAGGCGCTGCGTCCGGACCCGGCCGATCCGACCTGCCCGCCGGTGGCGGCGGTGTGCGTGTATCCCACCATGGTGCCGGTTGCCGCGTCGGTGGTCGCCGGCACCGGCGTACACGTGGCGAGCGTGGCCACGGCGTTCCCGTCCGGGCAGTCGGCGCTGGACGTCAAGATCGCCGATGCGGCGGGCGCGGTGGCGGCCGGGGCCGACGAGATCGACATGGTGATCAGCCGGGGCGCGTTCCTCGCCGGCCGTTACGGCGAGGTCTACGACGAGATCGTGGCGGTCAAGGCCGCCTGCGGTGACGCGCATCTGAAGGTGATTCTGGAGACCGGCGAGCTGGCGACGTACGACAATGTCCGCCGCGCCGGGTGGCTGGCGATGCTGGCCGGAGCGGACTTCATCAAGACCTCGACCGGGAAGGTCGGCGTGAACGCGACGCTGCCCGTCACGCTGGTGATGCTGGAGGCGGTACGCGACTTCCGGGATGCGACCGGGCGGCAGGTCGGCGTGAAGCCGGCCGGCGGAATCCGCACCACCAAGGACGCGATCAAGTACCTGGTGACGGTCAACGAGACCGCGGGCGAGGACTGGCTGCACCCGGACTGGTTCCGGTTCGGCGCCTCGACCCTGCTGAACGACCTGCTGATGCAGCGCACCAAGCTCAAGACCGGCACCTACTCCGGTCCCGACTACTTCACGCTGGACTGACCATGTTCGAATACGCACCGGCACCCGAGTCCCGGTCGATTGTCGATGTCAAGCCGTCGTACGGGCTGTTCATCGGCGGCGAGTTCGTCGAGCCGACCGACGGGTCGATGTTCAAGTCGGTCAACCCGGCGTCCGAGGAGGTGCTGGCCGAGGTCGCCGAGGCCGGGCCCGCCGACGTCGACCGGGCGGTCCGCGCCGCGCGGACCGCGTACGAGAAGGTGTGGGGCCCGATGCCGGGCCGGGACCGGGCCAAGTACCTGTTCCGCATCGCTCGGCTCGTCCAGGAGCGGTCCCGTGAGCTGGCGGTGCTGGAGTCGCTGGACAACGGTAAGCCGATCCGGGAGTCCCGGGACGTCGACCTGCCGCTGGTGGCCGCCCACTTCTTCTACTACGCGGGCTGGGCCGACAAGCTGCCCTACGCCGGGTTCGGCCCGAACCCGCGGCCGCTGGGCGTGGCCGGCCAGGTGATCCCGTGGAACTTCCCGCTGCTGATGCTGGCCTGGAAGGTAGCCCCGGCGCTCGCCGCGGGCAACACGGTGGTGCTCAAGCCGGCCGAGACCACCCCGCTGAGCGCGCTGTTCTTCGCCGAGATCTGCCAGCAGGCGGACCTGCCGCCCGGCGTGGTCAACATCGTCACCGGCGCCGGCGACACCGGCCGGGCGGTGGTCGAGCACCCGGGCGTCGCCAAGGTCGCCTTCACCGGCTCGACCGAGGTGGGGCGGGGCATCGCGAAGGCGGTGGCCGGCACCCGCAAGAAGGTCACCCTGGAACTGGGCGGCAAGGCGGCCAACATCGTCTTCGACGACGCCCCGATCGACCAGGCGGTCGAGGGGATCGTCAACGGCATCTTCTTCAACCAGGGTCACGTGTGCTGCGCCGGCTCCCGACTGCTCGTACAGGAGTCGGCCTACGAGCCGGTGCTCGCGTCGCTGAAGCGGCGGATGGCCCGGCTGCGGGTGGGCGACCCGCTGGACAAGAACACCGACATCGGCGCGATCAACTCCGCCGCCCAGCTCGACCGGATCCGGACCCTGTCCGACATCGGGGCGCAGGAAGGCGCCGAGCGCTGGTCGCCGCCGTGCGACCTGCCCGACCGCGGCTTCTGGTTCGCCCCGACGATCTTCACGGGGGTCACCCAGGCGCACCGCATCGCCCGTGAGGAGATCTTCGGTCCGGTGCTGTCCGTGCTGACCTTCCGCACCCCGGCCGAGGCGGTGGAGAAGGCCAACAACACCCCGTACGGCCTGTCGGCTGGGATCTGGACCGAGAAGGGCTCCCGGATCCTGTGGACGGCCGACCGGCTACGCGCCGGCGTGGTGTGGGCCAACACGTTCAACAAGTTCGACCCCACCTCGCCGTTCGGCGGCTACAAGGAGTCGGGCTACGGTCGCGAGGGCGGCCGGCACGGGCTGGAGGCGTACCTCGATGTCTGAGCGAGTGGCGGTACGCAAGACGTACAAGCTGTTCATCGGCGGGAAGTTCCCGCGCAGTGAGTCGGGACGGTCGTATCCGGTGCAGGACTCCAACGTGGCGCTGGCCTCGCGCAAGGACGTACGCGATGCGGTGGTCGCCGCCCGGGCCGCGGTCAAGGGCTGGTCGGGCGCGACCGCGTACAACCGCGGGCAGATCCTCTACCGGGTCGCCGAGATGCTCGAGGGCCGGCGGGACCAGTTCATCGGGCTGGGCCTACCCGAGGCGGAGGTCGACGAGGCGATCGACCGCTGGGTCTGGTACGCCGGCTGGGCCGACAAGCTCCCCCAGGTGTACGGCGGCGCGAACCCGGTCGCCGGGCCCTACTTCAACCTGTCCGCCCCCGAGCCGACCGGCGTCGTCGGGATCGTCGCGCCGCCGGCACCGGCGCTGCTCGGCCTGGTCAGCGTGATCGCGCCGGCCATCGTCACCGGTAACACCGCGGTCGTGCTGGCCGCCGAGGAGACACCGCTGACGGCCGTCACGCTCGCCGAGGTGCTCGCCACCTCCGACCTGCCCGGCGGCGTGGTCAACCTGCTCACCGGCAAGGTCGCCGAGATGCTCGAGGGCCGGCGGGACCAGTTCATC
>DASVMV010000176.1:0-4250 GCA_036384155.1 Micromonosporaceae bacterium | reverse complement strand
ACCCGTGCAGGTCAATCCGGGCGCCGCGGAGGTGCCCCACCGACAGATCGCCGGTCAGCTCAGCGAACGCATCCGCCGCGGCGACTGGGCCCCGGGTGAGCGGCTGCCGTCCATCCCCGCCATCGCCGAGATGTTCGGCGTCGCGAAACAGACCGTGCAACGCGCCGTCGACCAGTTGCGGGTCGAGGGCGTGCTCATCACCAAGCCGGGCTCCGGGACGTACGTACGGGGCACCCGGCGCCGGCTCAACCGGCTGTCCCGGGGACGGTACGGCGCGCACCGCGGCTACCACGCCGATCTGGCCGCGCGCTACCGTCAGCACCTGGTAGCCGTCGGCCGCGCGCCGGCCCCACCCGAGGTCGCCGACGCATTCGGCGTCGCGGACGGCACGGAACTCGTGGTTCGCCGGCACGTCGTGCGGGTCGAGGACGTACCGGTCGAGGTGGGGGCGTCCTGGTTCCGGGTGGCCGACGCCGCCGGCACCAGCCTGGAGCGGATGGAGGCCTTCGGTCGGCCGCTCTACCAGGAGGCCGAGGAGGTCATCGGACGCCGGTACGCCTCGGCCACCGACACACTGAGCGCCCGGCAGCCCGGACGGGAGGAGGCGGAGGTCCTGCACATTCGTCCCGACACCCCGGTACTGCACCTGCTGCACGTGGCGTACGACAGCAGCCGCAAGCCGATCGAGGTGGCGCAGGCGACCTGGCCCGGCCCGATGACCACGCTTACCGAGCAGTACCGGATCCCCGGGCCCGCGGCGGACGCCGACCCGGACCCGGGTCTCGTCCTGGGGTGAGCGGGGCCTCTCTGCACCGTTCGGTCGAGACCGAACTGTTCGCGTCCTATTCTCGAGCGGCCCCCGGCCGAGAGGACGAAGAGATGAGCGACGAGCGCCCGGTCACCGATGGACGCGATCCCACGCAGGTTGTCGCGGAATCCGTCGCACACGCCCTGCGCCTGGCCCGAACCTGGCCGGCGTGGGACGGAACGCCCCGCCCGATCGATGACCGGATCTACACCCCGCACAAGGCCATGCGTCGCCTGGCCGACCATCTCGTCGACCACCTCGCCGAGCTCGAGTCCCGCCTCGCCGGAGAGCCGCCGCTACCGGATCACTGGCATGCCTCCGCCGTGACCACCCCGGCCGACCTCGCCCCCTTCACGCCCGAGGACCTCGACGAGGCCAGCAGCCGGCTCACCCGGCTCGCGCAGATCTGGTCGCTACGCCTGCGCGCTATCGACGACGAGCGCCTGGACCGGGCCGAAGGGGACGCCTGGACGCTGCGCGAGGTCGCCTTCCACGTCGCGAGCACGTACTACGCCGACGCCGTCGGCGACCTGACGCAGCCGATCTAGGGCAAACGGTCGTGATTTGAGATCAACTAGCAGCACTTCGCCCTAGATCACGGGGCAGCGCGGTCAGAGGCATCAGAGGCGAACGCCGAGCAGTGCGTCCACCGTGGCCGCCATCAGCGCCGGCGCCCCGGTGTCGTCGCCGGCACCGGCCAGAGTCTCGTCCGCCCAGGTGTCGACCAGGGCGAGCCCGCCCGGCGTGTCGAGGTCGTCGGCGAGCCGGGCCCGCACCCCGGCCAGTAGCGCCGCGCCGGACGGGCCGGCGGTGGCGTCGGCCGCCTCGCGCCACCGGGCCAGCCGCTGCACGGCGATCTTCAACACCTCGTCCGACCACGAGCGGTCCGACCGGTAGTGGTCGGCCATCAGGCCGAGCCGCAACGCCACCGGGTCGACCCGGTCGGCCCGCAGCCGGGACACGAACACCAGGTTGCCCTTGGACTTGGACATCTTCTCGCCGTCCAGACCGACCATGCCCGCGTGCACGTAGTGGCCGGCGAACGGGCGGACGCCGGAGAGCCGCTCGGCATGCGCCGCCGAACACTCGTGGTGGGGAAAGAGCAGGTCGTTGCCGCCGCCCTGGACGTCGACGCGGGCGCCGAGGCGGTCGAGCGCGATCGCGGCGCATTCGATGTGCCAGCCCGGCCGGCCCCGCCCGAGCGGGCCACCGGGCCAGGACGGCTCGCCCTCGCGGGCGCCGCGCCACAGCAGCGGATCGAGCGGGTCCCGCTTCCCGGACCGGTCCGGGTCGCCGCCCCGCTCGGCGAAGAACCGCAGCATCTGCTCCCGGGAAAGATGGGATTCGTACCCGAAGTCCGGCGCAGCGGCGATGTCGAAGTAGACGTCGCCGGTGCCGTCATCGAGCCGGTAGGCGGCGCCGTCCGCCAGCAGCGCCACCACCTTCGCCGCGATGGCCGGGATGGACTCCACCGCGCCGACGTACTCCGCCGGCGGGATGATCCGCAGGGCCTCCATGTCCTCGCGGAAGAGCGCCGTCTCGCGCATCCCCAGGACGACCCAGTCCTCACCGTCACGCCGGGCCCGCTCGAGTAACGGGTCGTCGATGTCGGTGACGTTCTGCACGTACCGCACCCGGTGCCCGCCGTCCGACCACACCCGGTGTACGAGGTCGAAGGCGATCATGGTGGCCGCGTGACCGAGGTGGGTGGCGTCGTACGGCGTGATGCCGCAGACGTACATCGTCGCCTCGCCGTTCGGCCGGGTCGGGTGCACGCCCCGCCGTGCCGAGTCGAACAACGCCAGCGGCTGGCCGGCGCCCGGCAGGCGCGGCACCTCGTGTCCCGACCAAGACTCCATGACCGCCAGCCTAGCCAGCGGGGCTCGGCCGGGAGCCGGCCTCGGAAGTGATCAGGCCGACAGCTACAGGGGCGGCCACGGCACCGCCGGCCAGTCGGCCGACGGCTCGGGGAAGCAGCCGCTGGCGAGCAGCCGCCGGACGCGGGTGCGGACGGCGGCCACCTCAGCGATCGTCAGGTGCTCCGCCAACTGCTCGCCGAGCCCGCCGGTGAGCCGCGCGGACAGGTCGCGGAGCATCTCGGTCGCGTCGGCCGGAAGCCGGCGACCCGTCCAGCCCCACAGCACCGTGCGCAGCTTGGTCTCGACGTGGAAGCTGACGCCGTGGTCGACCCCGTACAACCGCTCGTCGGGCCCCACCAGGATGTGTCCGCCCTTGCGATCCGCGTTGTTGATGACCACATCGAGCACCGCGAGGCGGGCCAGGCGCGGGTCGTCGGAATGCGCGAGCGTGTACGGCCGGCCGCCCTCGTCGGTCGCTGCGGCCACGGCGAACCAGCGCGCCGGGAGACTTCCCGTGGGCACGAACCCGACCAGCGGCTCGGCGTCGGACGGTTCGTCGATCCACAGCTGACAGGCGCCCGTACCGAGGGGGCCGTCGCGGAGCACGGTCGGCGGGATCAGGCCCCAGCCGGACGCGTGCGACACGAGGTACGCGCTCACCTCTCGACCGGCCAGCGTGCCGTCCGGGAAGTCCCACAGCGGCCGCTCTCCCCGAACCGGCTTGTAGACGCACCGGGCCGTCACGCCGTCGAGCGTGAGAAAGCCTCGCAACGTGGTGTTCGACGCCTCGACGAGCCGGCCCTCCAGCTCGAACGCACCGCGCTGCAGCAGTCGCAGGGCGTCGGTCTCGTCGAGCATCGGCTGCAGGTCCGACGCGGTCACCGCCGCGGCCCCCGACCGCCGGCCGCGGCGCTCACCGGTGGTAGCCGTTGTGCCGCGGGCAGAGGTGCCCCGCCGGGTCCAGCGGCTGGCCGCACAGCGGGCAGGTCGGCCGCCCGGCGGCGACCACCCGGCGGGCGCGGTCGATGAACTGCCGGGTCGCCTGGGGGGTCAGCCGCACCCGCAGCCGGTCCAGGTCGTCGTCGGGTTCCGCGTCGTCGGGCTCCTCCTCGGCGTCGCCCGGCTCCAGCTCCGCCTCACCGGCGGCGATCGCCTCGATGACGACCGTTGCCGTATCCACGTCGAAGGCCAGACCCAACGTGCCGACCCGGAACTCCTCGTCCACCGGCGTGTCGAGCGGATCGTTGTCGCTTGTGGTTCCCGGCGGTTCGGGCAGCTCGACACCGAACCGGCGGTTGGCCTCCGTGAGCAGCTCGTCGAGCTTTTCGGCCAGCAACGAAACCTGCACCTTCTCCAGCGCGACGCTGACCAGCCGGCCACCGCCCCTGGCCTGGAGGTAGAACGTCCGCTCTCCCGGCGGACCCACGGTTCCAGCGACGAACCGCTCGGGCGGCTCGAAGGCATGCACCTGGTGGGTCATATTGAAACCCTAGCCGGCCGGTGACCCAGCCGCGCACCGCACCGACCCGAACGACGGCCGGGCACCGCACCGACCCGAACGACGGCCGGCCCCGGTCACCCCG
>DASVMV010000175.1:0-9119 GCA_036384155.1 Micromonosporaceae bacterium | reverse complement strand
CGGCCAGCTCGTACCGGTTGAGCGCCGCCATCGCGGCATGCCGGTCCATCCCGGCCCGGTGGTCGTCGCCCCGCCACAGCACCTCGACGAGCGTCTTGCCGACCAGCTCGGGACGGTCGTGGGTCTGCGAAAAGTGGCCGGGCCGGACCCGCGCGCCGAGCCGGGCCTGTCCGTCGTGCTTGACTTCGGCCAGCGCCCGCCCCGCGTCGACCGGGAGGTTCGCTGGTTCGGGGTCGGTGCCGCCGCGAGCCAGCAGCCGCAGGAAGTGCGACTTACCGGTGCCGTTGGCGCCCAGCACGGCGAGCCGGTCGCCGTACCAGACCTCCAGGTCGAACGGGTACGTCAGCCCGTCCAGTTCGAGCCGCTCGCAGATCACCGCCCGCTTGCCGGTACGCCCACCGGTCAGCCGCATCCGGATGTCCTGGTCCTTCGGCGGCAGCGGCGGCGGCCCGGCCTCCTCGAACTTGCGCAGCCGGGTCTGCGCGGCCTGGTAGCGGGACGCCATGCCCGAGTTGTACGCGGCCTTCTGCTTGTACATCAGCATCAGCTCGCGCAGCTTCTGGTGCTCCTCGTCCCAGCGCCGGCGCAGCTCGTCGAGCCGGTCGTGCCGGGCGACGCGGGCCTCGTACCAGCTGGCGAAGCTGCCCGGATGGACCCAGGCGCTTCCCCCCTCGACGGCGACGACCCGGTCGGAGGTCTGGGCGAGCAACTCGCGGTCGTGCGACACGTACAGCACCGACTTGGCCGACTCCCGTAGCCGGCCCTCCAGCCAGCGCTTGCCGGGTACGTCGAGGAAGTTGTCCGGCTCGTCCAGCAGCAGCACCTCGTCGGCGCCGCGGAGCAGCAACTCCAGCGCAAAGCGCTTCTGCTCGCCGCCGGACAGGGTGCGCACCGGCCGGTCCCGGCTGGCCTCCCACGGAAGGTCCAGCACGATCGTGGATACGGTGTCGAAGAGCACCTCGGCGTCGTACCCGCCGGCCTCGCCCCACGCCGCCAGCGCGTCGGCGTACGCGAGCTGCGCCTTGGCCGCAGCGGTGCTGAACTTGCCGCGGACCTCGGCGACGTGCAGGGCGGCCTCCGCCGCAGCCAGCCGCTCCCCCGCCGCCCGCAGCGGCGGCGCGGCCAGGGACAGGGCCAGGTCCTGCAGCGTACGGTCGTCGCCGATCATCCCGATGAACTGCCGCATGACGCCCAGCCCACCGAAACGGGCGATGGCGCCGGTCCGCAGCGGCAGGTCACCGGCCACCATCCGCAGCAGCGTCGTCTTGCCCGCCCCGTTCGGGCCGACCAGCGCCACCTTCGCGCCCTCACCGACCCGGAACGACACGTCAGCGAACAGCTGTCGACCGTCCGGCAGCGTGTGCGCGACCCCGGCGACGTCCACGTACCCCACGCCGGCATCCTGCCCGACGGCGCCGCCCGGAGCACAGCGAGTTTCCCAGTCCCGACCGGCAGATCGCGCAGGTCAGCGGCTCACCCGCAGGACCCGGTAGCCCTTCTGGCTGGCGTGCCGGTGCGCCTGCCAGCCCTGATCGACGAGCCAGCGCTGCAGCGAGTCGGCCCCCAGGTGCCGGGCCACGACGAGCCACGCCACGCCCTCCGGGCGCAGTCGGGGCAGCCACCGCCGCAGCATGTCGTGCAGCTCCGTCTTGCCGATCCGGATCGGCGGGTTCGACCAGATGTCGGCGAAGGTCACCTCGTCCGGGACATCGTCCGGTGCGGTCACCTTGACCCGCGGGCCCAACCCCAGCCGGTCGGCGTTCTCCCGCGCCAGTTCCCGGGCCCGGGCGTTGACGTCGACCGCGTACACGTCGGCCGCCGGCGCCGTCGTGGCGAGCACGCAGGCGATCGCGCCGTAGCCGCAACCCAGGTCGAGGAACGGGCCGGTCGCGTCGGGAGCGGGCAGGTCGGCCTTGCGCAGGAGCACGGCGGTGCCGGGGTCCAACCGCTCGGCGGAGAACACCCCACCGGCCGCGGCGAGCGAGTAATCCCGCCCGGCAACGGAGAATTCCACCTGGGCGCGGCGGGCGGCCGCGGCCGGCTCGGCGCTGAAGTAGTGCTCGGCGGGCATGAGTGGCATTGTCGCCCGCCCGCCGCCGGTCCACGGCGGCGGATCCCCGGCATTGCGATCCGTTAACCTTTGCCGCATGTCTCACGGGCACGACTCGGGTCACGGCTACCGGCCGCCGCGTCATGACCCGTACGCGCCACCGCCCGCCCGCTGGGAGACGCCGCGGCCGCCGGCCGGCCAGCCGCCCAGCACCTCCGACGGCCGCCGCTCCACGGTCTACGGGCGACGCCCCATCCGGTACAACGGGCCGCCCGCGACAACCTACGACGGACGGCGATCGACAACGTACGACGGGCGGCGGTCGACGCCCTACGACGGGCGTGGCGCGGCCGGGCCGCTCGTTGACCGCTATCCACGGGTGCCGCACGTAGCACCGCCGACCAACCGGTTCCCCCGCCCGGTCCCGCCGGCCGCGGGTCACCTGCCCGGGCCCGCCCCCCAACCGGGGCGACCTCGGGCCGCCCCGACCGCTACCGACAGGTCGCCCACCGCGCTCCGACACGGCCGGGTCTGGTACGCCGTGATGACCGGCCTTTCGCTCCTGGCGATGCTCGCCGTCTGCGGTTTCGGTTCGTACCTGATCGTCACCGACGAGCAACGCGGCCGGCAGGCCAGCGCCGCGGTGCCCCGGCCGACCGCCCTGCCGAAGGACATCAGCTCGCGCGCCGCCGACCCGGCGCCGCTGACCGTGGCCGAGGTGTACCCCAGCAACTCGATCGTGATCAGCCCGGCGGAACCCGGGTACCGGCTGCTCCGAACGCAGGCGAGCGACGACTGCGCGGTGGCGACCTCGGGCGGGGTCGCCGACCTGCTCCGCGGCCTCGGCTGCAGTCAGGTCGTACGGGGAACGTTGAAGTCACCGAACGGCCGGTACCTGGTGACAGCGGGCGTCTTCAATCTGCCGGACGCAGCCGCCGCCGACCGGGCACACGCGGCCCTGAAAGCGTTGGTGGACAGCGGCAAGGGCCGCTTCACCGGCCTCGCGGCGGGCAAGGGCACCGAACCCGTCGCACTCTCATCGGCCCAGGTGGGCTGGCACGTGCGGGGGCACTTCCTGGTCTACTGCGTCATCGCGCGCGCGGACCGCACCGAGATCCGCAACGGCGACCCGTACGCCCGGCAGATCCTCTTCGACATCATCGAGTTGCACCTGCGGAACGGGGTGCTGGAGCGGCGGGCATTCGTGCCGGCGGAAGGGCCGACCGGCTCACACCCGTAGCCGGCGGGTGGCCGCCGCTCGGCGGCCGTACTCGGCGGGATCGTCGGGATACCCAACGGCGACCAGGCACAGGCCGTGCGGCGGCGCCACGGTCACCTCGCTGGACCGTTCGCGCAGCGTGAGCAGGCTCGCCGGCCAGGTCGGCGGGCGGCGGCCGTCGCCGGCCGCCAGCATGGCGCCGATCAGGCTGCGCACCATCGAGTGGCAGAACGCGTCGGCCTGCACCGTCGCCACGAGCAGCCCGGTGTCGTCGCGGCGCCAGTCCAGCCGGGTGATTTCGCGCCGGGTGGTCGCGTGCTCCCGGCGCCGGCAGTACGCGGCGAAGTCGTGCTCTCCCACCAGTTCCGCCGCCGCGACGCGCAGCGTCGGCAGGTCGACCGGTCGCGGCCAGGCGAGCACCTCATGACGGCGCAGCGGCTCCGCGCCCCACGGCGCGTCGGTCACCCGGTACTCGTACCGGCGGTACGTCGCGGAGAACCGGGCGTCGAAGTCGCCGGGTACCTGGGTGACGGCGCGGACCCGCACATCGGGCGGCAGGAGGCCGGCCAGCCGCCGCAGCAGGCTCTGCCCGGCGTCGCCGGTCCCGCCGGCTCTGGCGCCTAGCGCCTGCCAGGCAGTCGCCGGCAGGTCGATGTGGCACACCTGGCCGGCGGCATGCACCCCGGCGTCGGTACGTCCGGCGACGGTCAACCCGGTCGCGACCCCGCGGCCGAAGAGCTGGCCGAAGACGTCGGTCACCACGCCGGCGACGGTACGGCGGCCGGGCTGCGCCGCCCAGCCGGAGAAGCCCGAGCCGTCGTACGACACGTCGAGCCGCAGCCGCACGGAACCGCTCGCCCCCTGCTCCACCGTCATCTGGTCGCCCCTGGAAGCGGTCGGGCCCGGCACCCGCGAGGGGTGCCGAGCCCGACATGCTGTTCGATTCGCCGCCGGAGCCGTTCCGGCGCTGGCGCCGGCTCCGGCTCCGGACTGTTCAGGACCTGGCGTCGGCTGCCTCGTCGGTGTCCGCGTTGGCCTCAGCGGTGTCGCCGGACACCGACTGCGGCGGCTCGGCGTCCTGGTCGGCCTGGTTCTGCCGGCCCTCGGGAGTCGTCTCCTCCGGCGCCAGAGCCTCCACCTTGTCCTGCTGGGCCGCCTTGCGGGCGGCGCCCTTCTTCGCCTTGGTGGGGCCGGCCGCCGCCGGGGCGACCAGCTCCTCGACCAGCTCGATGACCGCCATGGGAGCGGCGTCACCCTTTCGCGGGCCGGTCTTCACGATGCGCGTGTAGCCACCGTTGCGGGTGGCGAAGCGCGGGGCGATCTCGTCGAACAGGGTGTAGACCACGTCCTTGTCCCGTACGACGGCGAGCACCCGGCGGCGCGAGGCGAGATCGCCACGCTTGGCCTTGGTGATGAGGTGCTCCGCGAGCGGGCGCAGCCGCTTGGCCTTCGTCTCGGTCGTCTGGATCTTGCCGTGACGGAACAGCGACGTGGCCAGGTTGGCCAGCATCAAGCGCTCGTGCGCCGGGCTGCCGCCGAGGCGGGGGCCCTTGGTGGGCGTGGGCATGGTTGGTGCTCCTCAGGTGTGGCGGCAGCGCCGTCTAGAGCTGCTCGGTCTCGCGGTAGTCTTCGGTGTCGTAATCGGCCTCGCCGAAGGTGTCTACGACCTGCGTCGGATCGAAGTTGGGCGCGGAGTCCTTGAGCCCCAGCCCCATCCCGGCGAGCTTCATCTTGACCTCGTCGATCGACTTCTGGCCGAAGTTGCGGATGTCGAGGAGGTCGGCCTCGGTACGCCCGATCAGTTCACCAACGCTGTTGATGCCCTCGCGCTTGAGGCAGTTGTACGAGCGGACAGTCAGGTCCAGCTCCTCGATCGGCAGGGCCAGGTCAGCGGCGAGCTGGGCGTCCTGCGGCGAGGGGCCGATGTCGATGCCCTCGGCGGTCTCGTCCAGTTCCCGGGCGAGGCCGAAGAGCTCGACCAGGGTCGAACCGGCCGACGCCAGCGCGGTGCGCGGGCCCATCGAGGGCTTGGTCTCGACGTCGATGACCAGCTTGTCGAAGTCGGTGCGCTGCTCGACCCGGGTCGCCTCGACGCGATAGGTGACCTTCAGGACCGGCGAGTAGATGGAGTCCACCGGAATCCGGCCGATCTCGGCACCGGCCTGCTTGTTCTGGGCGGCGGTGACGTAGCCGCGGCCCCGCTCGACGGTCAGCTCCATGTCGAGCCGGCCCTTGCCGTTCAGCGTGGCCAGCTTGAGGTCCGGGTTGTGCACCGACACGCCGGCCGGCGGCTGGATGTCGCCGGCGGTGACGTCGCCCGGCCCCTGCTTGCGCAGGTACATGCTGACCGGCTCGTCGTGCTCGGAGCTGACGCACAGGTCCTTGACGTTCATGACCAGCTCCACGACGTCTTCCTTGACGCCGGGGATCGTGGTGAACTCGTGCAGGACGCCGTCGATCTTGATCGAAGTGACCGCCGCGCCCGGAATGGACGACAGCAGGGTGCGCCGCAGCGAGTTGCCGAGCGTGTAGCCGAATCCCGGCTCGAGCGGTTCGATCGTGAACTGGGATCGGGTGTCGCTGATCGACTCTTCGGAGAGAGACGGCCGCTGGCTGATGAGCATTTCTTCTCTTTTCGTTCGGGGCACCCGCTATTTGATGCCCAAGAACAGTGTTGGAGCTTGACCGCCCCGCCGGCACGCGCCAGCGGGACGGCGCCCACATCGGCCCCTCGGGCCGATGTCACTACTTGCTGTAGAGCTCGACGATCAGTTGCTCCTGGACCTGCGTGTCGATGACCTGGCGGGCCGGGAGCGTGTGGACAAGGATCTTGAACTGGCTGGGGATCGCCTCCAGCCACGCCGGAACGGTCTTCGACCCGGCCTCGGCCTGCGCGACGATGAACGGGGTCAGCTCCCTGGACTTGGGGCGGACCTCGATGATGTCGTGCTCCTTGACGCGGTACGACGGGATGTCGACCTTCGTGCCGTTGACTGTGAAGTGGCCGTGCTTGACGACCTGACGGGCCATGTCGCGGGACTTGGCGTAACCGGCCCGGTAGACCACGTTGTCCAGCCGCGACTCGAGGATCTGCAGGAGAACCTCACCGGTCTTGGCCTGCTTGCGTACGGCCTCTTCGTAGTAGCCGCGGAACTGCTTCTCCAGCACGCCGTAGATGCGGCGGGCCTTCTGCTTCTCCCGCAGCTGCAGCAGGTACTCGGTTTCCTTGGTGCGGGCACGGCCGTGCTGCCCCGGCGGGAACGGCCGGGACTCGATCGGGCACTTCGGGCCATCGCACTTGCTGCCCTTGAGGAACAGCTTCATCCGCTCCCGCCGGCAACGGCGGCAGTCGGCACCGGTGTAACGAGCCATCTCTCTAACCTCTCAGACCCGGCGACGCTTCGGCGGACGGCAACCGTTGTGCGGCTGCGGGGTGACGTCGGAGATCTGCCCGACCTCGAGCCCGACCGCCTGCAGCGAACGGATGGCGGTCTCCCGACCGGAGCCCGGACCCTTGACGAACACGTCGACCTTGCGCATGCCGTGCTCCATCGCTCGACGCGCAGCCGCCTCGGCGGCCAGCTGTGCAGCGAACGGAGTCGACTTGCGGGAGCCCTTGTAGCCGACCTGGCCGGCGGACGCCCACGAGATGACCGCTCCGGTCGGGTCGGTGATCGAGACGATGGTGTTGTTGAACGTGCTCTTGATATGCGCCTGCCCGTGGGCGACGTTCTTGCGTTCCTTGCGCCGGACCTTCTTGACGGCGGCCCCGGCGCGAGCCTTCGGTGGCATAAGTCAGTGCGCTCCTAGATAACCTGTTAAGTCTTTACCGGGGCCCGGTGTCGAGGCGGGAGACCTCACCACCACCTGCGGCGGTACTCGCCGGTGCCGAGAACACCAACTCGTACTCCAATCCGGTGGAAGCCTGGCCGACCACGACGAACATCGACCCGGAATTCCGGTTTAGATCTACTTCTTGCCGGGCTTCTTCTTGCCGGCCACGGTCCGCTTCGGGCCCTTGCGGGTACGCGCGTTGGTGCGCGTCCGCTGGCCACGTACGGGCAGACCACGGCGGTGCCGGATGCCCGCGTAGCAGCCGATCTCGACCTTGCGGCGGATATCTGCGGCGACCTCGCGGCGTAGGTCGCCTTCTACCTTGTAGTTGGCCTCGATGTGGTCGCGGAGCTGAACAATCTCCTCGTCCGTGAGGTCCCTGGCCCGCTTGTCCGCGGAGATGCCGGTGGCGGCGAGCGTCTCGAGCGCCCGGGTCCGACCGACCCCGAAGATGTAGGTGAGCGCGATCTCCAACCGCTTGTCGCGGGGAAGATCGACGCCGACTAGACGTGCCATGTGTGGGCGTACTCCTCGTGGTGTTGTCGCGGAGGTCTGGACCCGTCCCGCCCCGCCTGCCCCGTCTCCCGGCCTGGCCGGGTAGAACAGCGGGCCCCGGCCTCCGACCGGGGGTCAACCACGAGTACGCATGCGCTACGCGCTCCGTCGCTCGTGGCTGGGACGAGCTTGCGATTCAGTTGTGGGCGGCCCGGGGGCTTAGCCCTGGCGCTGCTTGTGGCGCGGGTCGGTCTTGCAGATGACCATGACCCGGCCATGCCGGCGGATCACCCGGCAGTTGTTGCAGATCCTCTTGACGCTCGGCTTGACCTTCACGGTGTGCCTTACTTCCCATCGACGCCCGTCGGCACCTTGCGGCACCGGGCTTCGAAGACGGACAACGGGGACGACCCGGCTGCCGTCAGGCAGCGACTTCGCCGGTGACCAGCAGACGCTGGCCGACCAACGATGGTCACTTGTAGCGGTAGACGATGCGCCCGCGGGTCAGGTCGTACGGCGACAGTTCGACGACAACCCGGTCCTCGGGCAGGATGCGGATGTAGTGCTGCCGCATCTTGCCGCTGATGTGAGCCAGCACCTTGTGACCGTTCGCGAGCTCTACCCGAAACATTGCGTTCGGCAGTGGCTCGATGACCCGGCCCTCGATCTCGATGGCTCCGTCTTTCTTCGGCATGTCCTCCGCTGTCCTGACGTCGGTTTATCCGGACGGCTCACAACGCCACCTCGAGTGAGACACTCAAGCCAGCCGCGGCTCCGCCAGCCACCGAAGCGCAGGGTAGGCATGCCGGAGTGGACGCTGTGCGCCGAAAAGCCAGTGTACGCGTGCTCGCCAGTGACGCCAAACCGGGGCAAGCGCGCTGCTCGGGTCGGCCGGCGGCGTCAGGTGTCGTCGGAGTCGCCCGCCCCGTCCGGGGGCGGCCCGTCGATCTTCTTCTGCTGCTTGCGCGCCTGCTTCGCGGCCCACCGCTGCGGCTCGCCCTTGGCCAACCCGGTGACCGTGGTCACCAGCAGAACCCCGCCCCACGGGCCGGCGACCCAGCCGGGCCAGAAGTACTGCAACTCCCCCGACATCAGGGAGATGACCGCCCAGATGGCCACCACGATGGGGACCGCCGCGAGGTAGCCGTCCCAGGTGTCGATCAACCACCGCCGGGTCGCCCCGGGGTACGTCCCGTCCGCCGCCGGCGTCCACACCCCGCCGGTCCTCGGCGACCGGTCCGCGGGGACGACCTGCGCCCGGTCCGGCGGCACGGTGCCCGGTAGATCGGCGAGGAGGCGGGCGAGCTCACCGTACGTCTTGGCGGCGTACGTGTGCTGCAGCCGCTCGTCGTACTCGTGCAGGTCGAGCCGGCCCTCGTCGAGCGCACCGCGGAGTTGCTCGGCGACGGCGGCCCGGTCGCCGTCCGAGGCGCGCATGTCCGCACGCTGGTCCATACCGACGAGCATGCCAGCCCGGCGCCAGTCACGGCAGTACCGAAACGCGCCGGCAGCGCCGACCAG
>DASVMV010000174.1:0-3587 GCA_036384155.1 Micromonosporaceae bacterium | reverse complement strand
CTCGCCGGCGTGGCCGCGGTCGCTGTGATCATCGCGGGACTGGTCGCGCTGGGCCGCTCGACCGGCGAGCCGAAGGCCAACTCGGACGCGAGCGCCGCCCCGACGGCGGCTGCCGGGGCAGACCCAGCGCTGGCCACCAAGCCCAAGGTCAGCGCCGGCTCCGGCCAGCTGACCAAACTGACCGTCACACCACTGATCGAGGGGAAGGGTGCGCCGGCGCAGACCGGCCAGCGCCTCACGGTCAACTACGTCGGCGTCACGTACGCCACCGGGCAGGAGTTCGACGCGTCGTGGAACCGGGGCGAGCCGTTCTCGTTCCAGCTCGGCAACGGCGACGTCCTCAAGGGCTGGGACCAGGGCCTCGTCGGGGTCAAGGTGGGCAGCCGGGTGCAGCTCGATCTTCCGGCGGATCTTGCGTACGGCGAGAACCCGGGCAACGGCGCCCCGGGCGGCCCGCTGCGGTTCGTCGTCGACGTCCTCGCGGCGGAGTAGCCCGATGGCGAACGGCGACTGGCGGGCCGATCGGGTCGGGTCGGCGCTGCGGGGCGAGAACCCGACCGTGCTGCGGCGGATGAGTGCCGGCTTCGCGGTCATCGGGGATGTGCAGTTTCTGCCCGGCTATTGCCTTCTGATCACCGATGACCCGGCCGCCGACCGGCTCACCGACCTGCCGCGGGCCCGGCGGCTCGCGTTCCTCGACGACATGGACCGGCTGGGCGAGGCGGTGCAGCGGGTGTGCGAGCGCCGCGATCCGCACTTCCGGCGGATGAACTACGAGATCCTCGGCAACCTCGCCCCGTTCCTGCACGCCCACGTCTGGCCGCGGTACGAGTGGGAGCCGCGGGACATCAAGCAGGGCCCGGTGTTCGGCTACCCGAGAGCACTGTGGTCGGACCCGGCGCACCAGCTCGGCCCGCAGTACGACGACCTGCGCGCCCAGATCACCGCTGAACTGGCCGCCATCGCCGCCGCCTGATCCGGCCCGTGCCGAGTGAGCGCCGGCGTGCATACGGGTCCGGCGGCAAGCCCACCTCCCGAGGGCGCGGGAACGGTCAACGGAGGACGATGTTGGCCGAAAGACCGTACCCTGCGGCAGTGTCTCTCCCCTGGCCGGCGGTGTCGGCGGCGCGGCCCGGCCGCGACGGGCTCTGGTCCCGGCGGCTGCTCTCCCTCGTCGCCGGCGGTGCGGTGGCCGCGGTGGCCGCCGGGGCGCTGCTGCCGATGACCGCGTCCGATCTGGACGACGTCCGCGGCGCGGTGTGGGTGGCAACCGCGGTGCACCTCGCGCAGCAGCACTGGCGGCCCCGGCGCACCGGTCGGCTGGCCTGGTGCGCCCGGGTGGCCGGCCGGCACGGGACGGAGCCGGGGCTGGTGGCCCGGCGATCCCCCGCCGGCTGGGTGGGCCTGGTCGCCGGCGTGGTCGTGGGGACGACGCTGTCGGTCGGCACGATCTCGATCCTGCCGAACCACTGGGCCTGGGTCGGTGCGGCCCGGCCCGTACTGCTGGCCGTCGTGGCGCTGGGCCTGGGTCGGGTCGCCTACCGCGAGGTCCGGTTCACGGGCCGGCTGGCGCTCACCGCTAGCGGGATCCGGCAGGGCCGGCGGTGGTACGGCTGGACGAACATCGACCGGGTCGGCCTACACCGGAGGGACGGCCGGGTGGACGGCGTGCGGCTGCGGCAGATTGTCCGGGAGCCGCTGGAGCCGGCACCGGTAATCGGCGGGCGGAGCGTAGCCGTTTCCGACGAGCGGCTGCTCGCCGCGATCGAGCACCTCCGGCCACGGCCGGAGGTGCTGGCGGTGGGGCTGCCGGTCAGCCCGCCGGAACCGGCCGTGCGGCCGGCCGGCGGGTGACCGTCGCACAGGTCAGAGCTTGTACTCCTTGAGCAGGCCCCGGGAGATGATCGTCTTCTGGATCTCCGACGTGCCCTCGCCGATGAGCAGGAACGGGGCCTCCCGCATCAGCCGCTCGATCTCGTACTCCTTGGAGTAGCCGTACCCGCCGTGGATGCGGAACGCCTCCTGCACCACCTCGGCGCAGTACTCGGAGGCGAGCAGCTTAGCCATGCCGGCCTCGACGTCGTTGCGGTGGCCGGCGTCCTTGAGCCGGGCCGCGTTCACCATCAGGGCGTGCGCCGCCTCGATTTTCGTACCCATCTCGGCCAGTTTGAAGGCGATGGCTTGGTGCCCGGCGAGCGGCTGACCGAAGGTGCGGCGCTGCTGGGCGTACGCCACCGCCAGTTCGAACGCCCGGATCGAGATGCCGCAGGCGCGGGCCGCGACGTTGACCCGGCCGACCTCGATGCCGTCCATCATCTGGTAGAAGCCACGGCCGACCTGGTCGGCGCCGCCGAGCACCGCCGACCCGGGCACCCGCACCCCGTCGAGGACCATCTCGGTGGTCTCGACGCCCTTGTAACCCATCTTGTCGATCTTGCCGGGAACGGTGAGCCCGGGTGCCGTCTCGCCGAAGCCGGGCGCCTTCTCCAGCAGGAACGTGCTCATGTTGCCGTACACCGAATCGGCCCCGGTGTCGGTCTTCACCAGCGTGGCCACCACCGACGAGTACGCCCCGTTGGTCAGCCACATCTTCTGGCCATTGAGGACATACGTGTCGCCGTCCCGTACCGCCTTCGATTTGATCGCCGCGACGTCCGAGCCGCACTCCGGCTCGGACATTGAGAAGGCGCCGCGCACCTCCCCCGTGGCCATCCGGGGCAGCAGCCGGCTCTTCTGCTCGGCGGACCCGTGCTGAGAGATCAGATAGGCCACGATGAAGTGTGTGTTGACGATGCCGGAGATCGACATCCAGCCCCGGGAGAGTTCCTCGACCACGAGGGCGTACGTCAGCAGCGACTCGCCCAGCCCGCCGTGCTCCTCGTCGATAGTGAGCCCGAAGAGCCCCATCTCGCGCATGCCGTCGATGATGTCGCTCGGGTACTCGTCGGCGTGTTCCAGCCGCTGGGCGTGCGGAATGATCTCCTTGTCCACGAACTCGCGGACGGTCTCGAGGATGGACCGCTGGACGTCGGTGAGGCCAGGTGTCTGGGCGAGGCGGGCCATTCTCAGCCTCCGGGCGTCGGCGGTGCGTACCGGCTGGTAACTGAACGTTCGGTCAGTATCGGGCCAGGCGGCGATCGGCGCCAAGGTGCGCCAGCGCGTCATCCGGTGTGAAAAGCTTCACGGGGCTGCCGGCTACGCCCCGCGAGAGAGGGAGAACGGCATGAGTTACCCGCCGGGCGAGGGCCAGGGCCCCGAAAGCCAGGGCCCCGAAAGCCAAGGCCCGGAAAGCCAGGGCCCGGAAAGCCGGGGCCGCGGCCGCGATCAGGAGCCCAGCCAGCAGCCGAGCGCGCCGCTGTATGCCCAGCCCCCGCACGACTCCTATCCGCCGTACGGTCAGCCGCCGGGCTATCCCCCGCCGTACGGCCGCCCGTCCGGCATCAACATCATGGCCGTCCTCTCGCTGGTCTTCGCCTTCGTCTTCCCGCCCGCGGGCATCGTGCTCGGTCACGTCGCCAAGCGGCAGATCCGGGCGACCGGTCAGGAGGGCGGTCCGCTGGCCACCTGGGGGCTGGGACTCAGCTACG
>DASVMV010000173.1:0-1622 GCA_036384155.1 Micromonosporaceae bacterium | reverse complement strand
ACAGTTCCCTCGGGTGAGCGCCGCATGGCTCCGGCTCCGCGAGGCCGCCGACGCGGCGGCCCGGGCGTCCGAGCTCGTCGAACCGGTCCGCCGTCATCTGGCGGGCACCCCGCGTACGTTGATCCACGACCTCGGCAGCGGCACGGGATCGGTGGGTCGCTGGCTGGCTCCGAGGTTGCCCGGGCCGCAACACTGGATCATGTACGACCGGGACGCCGACCTGCTGGACCGTGCCGGGGCCGAGATGGTCGACGCCGCGGCAGATGGCGAGCCCGTCACCGTCGAGACCCGCCAGTGGGACATCACCCGGCTGACGGCCGACGACCTGGCCGGCGCCTCCCTGGTCACCGCTTCCGCACTGCTGGACCTGCTGACCGCCGAGGAGCTCGAGCGGGTCGTGGCGGCGTGCGCCGGAGCCGGCTGCCCGACCTTGCTGATGATCTCGGTGACCGGCGCGGTCCAGCTCACTCCGGCCGATCCGCTGGACGCGGAGATCGCCACGGCGTTCACCGCCCATCAGCGTCGGACGGTCGGCGGCCGTACGCTGCTCGGGCCGGCCGCCGTTGACACGGCCGTCGAGGCTTTCGCCCGGCGCGGGGTGGCCGTCCGCGTCCGGTCCACTCCCTGGCGGCTGGGTGCCGACCAGGCCGACCTGGCGACCGAGTGGTTCACGGGCTGGCTGGCGGCCGCATGCGAGCAGCGGCCGCAGTTGGCCCGTCCAGCGGCGGCGTATTCGAGACGCCGACTGGCCGAAGCGGCCACGGGTCGGCTTGGGGTCGTGGTCGAGCACAAGGACCTCCTTGCCGGCTGTTAATGAACCCGCCCGCCGTGCGGTACGTGCGTACCGGCGACAAGATGTTCGTCGAGGGGGACGATCGTTTGCGAAATGGCACCGCCACTGCGGCCACGAAAGCGCGCCCCACCCGGTCCGGCGTCCGGGTGGGACGGTTGCTCTCGGCTCGGCTGCCAGTGCTCACCGGCATTGGCGTTCTGGCCTTCCTGCTGTGGCGGTTGGGCGCCGGCCCGTTCCTCGACGGACTGCGGCTGATCGACGGCTGGGCGCTCGCGGCCGCATTCGGGGCGGGCCTCATGACGACGGTGTGCTGCGCATGGCGGTGGAGCCTGGTCGCCGGCGGCCTCGGCGTGCGGTTGCCCATGCGTACCGCGGTGGCCCACTGCTACCGCTCGGTGTTCCTGAACACGACGCTCCCCGGCGGATTGGTCGGTGACGTGCACCGCGCGATGTGGCACGGGCGGGACGTCGGTGACGTCGGTCGCGGCATCCGCGCGGTGGTGTGGGAACGGACCGCCGGGCAGGTCGTGCAGGTCGCCATCGCCACGGTCGTCCTGTTCGCGTTCCCGTCCCCGGTCCGGCCGTTCCTGCCGGCCGCGGTCGCGCTGGCGACGGCGGGCGGGCTCGGTGCCGTACTGCTGGTGCGGGCTCTGCTGCGCTCCGGGCATTCGCGGTGGGCGCGGGCGCTGGGCACCGCCGCCGCCGACGTACGCGATGGGCTGCTCGCCGGCCGGACCTGGCCCGGCGTCGTACTGGCCTCGGCCATGGTCGTGGCCGGCCACCTGGGGACGTTCCTGGTCGCGGCGCGCACGGCGGGGGCCACCGCACC
>DASVMV010000172.1:0-3766 GCA_036384155.1 Micromonosporaceae bacterium | reverse complement strand
GCCTCGACATCCGACGACGCGATCGACTCGGCGGCGTCCTCCACGAGTACCGACACGCCGCCTGAACTGCCCGGACGGCATTTTCGGCACCTACAGGGTGGAGATGGTGTTGAGGCTTAGGTACAGGCGCTCGGCAATCCCGCGGTCGCTGAAGCCCTCGGCCATCAGGAGCAGGACCTCGCGCTCCCGTTCGGTTAGTCGGTCAAGCCGTCCACGTTCGCGGCGCTGTCCGAGCAGCAGTGAAACGAGGTCCGGCTCGATAACGGTTCCGCCAGCGACGAGCCGGTACAAGGTGGAGGTGAGTTGCGTCGGGTCTAGGACGCGGTCCTTGAGCAGGTACCCGCTGCCTCTTTCGCCGGACTCGAGCAACCGAAGCGCGTATTCCGGGACGACGTACTGAGAGAGCACCAGCAGCGCGAGGTTGGGGAACCGTGCGCGAAGATCGGTGGCTAGGCGCAGACCCTCGTCGGTGAAGGTGGGCGGCATCCGGATATCGAGTATCGCTGCGTCTGGCCGCAGGTCCTCAGCGTGTGCGATGGCCGGTCGAGCGTCGGTGAGCTGGGCGATGACCTCGTGACCGTCGGCAGTGAGCAGCCGCGCCACTCCGGTGCGGACGATGATCGAGTCGTCCACGAGGATCGCTCGCATGGGAGACGTGTCTCGATCCGGGTGCCGTGACCGGCCGGACTGTCCAGCGCCAGGCTGCCATCTGCGGCGGCAACGCGGTCGGCGAGGCCGCCGAGGCCGCTCTCGCGCTGGATCTTTGCGCCACCACAGCCGTCGTCGTCGACGACCACAATGAGGTTGCGGCCGTCCCGAATGATCCGGACCCCGATGCGGGACGCGCCGGCGTGCTTCAATGCGTTCTGCACAGCCTCGTTGACCACGAACCACGCGGTCGCCTCGACCTCGGGCGGCAGCCGACTCTTCAGGTGATCAGCAAGGATGAGTGGGACCGCGGATCTTCGTGATAGGTCGGCGATGGCGGCGCCGAGCCCTTGCTCGGTCAGGACGAGGGGATAGATGCCACGGGCAAGGTCCCTGAGCTCGGCGAGGGATTGGCCCAGACCTGCGACGGCCTCATCAAGCAACGGTGGAACCTCGCCGTGCTGCTCCAACTCGTGCCGAAGTAGGCCCAGGGATACTCCGAGCGCGAGCAGGCGCTGCTTGGGCGCCATCGTGTAGGTCGCGCTCTAACCGCCGCCGCGCGATGTCGCCGGCGGAGACGATGCGTTGGCGGGAGGCACGCGCCTCGGCGAGATGAGCGCGGACCTCGGCGTGCAGACGTGCGTTCTCCAGGGACAAGCGGGCTGCGGCCCCTACCGCCGACAGCAGCCGTGGCTCCGTGGCAAGGGTGTGGTCGTGCAGCAGCAGTGCCGGGCGGTCGGCGGTCCCGATCGGCGTCAGGACGCGAGACCCGTCTTCGGGCACGTCAACGACCCGGCCACGCACATCGATGAGTTGACTCCCGTCGATCGGAAACGCGACGACCACCTGCGGGTCGCCCAAGGCGCGGCCGAGGGCCTCCTCGAGCTGCTCTGGCGCCTGCCCGTCCAGGTCGTGCACCAGGTCGCTGACCGAGGCATACGCCAGCCGCTCCCGGACCAGCCGGAGGAGGAGAGCGACCGGCACCGCCACAAGCCCCAAAGAGGCTGCCACGAACACCACACCGTTCAGCCAGCTTCCGTTCATTCCGCCCGCAGCGACAACAAGGAAGGCGGCGGCGACAAGTGCCACCGCGCCGGCCGCCGCTCCGTATGCCAGACCCAGGACACGCCGCTCACGTGAAGATGCGGCGCGGATACGATCGATCAACATCGCGAGGACGGCCAACCCCAACACCCCGATGCAGAGGTCGTAAACGAGCGTCGCCGTCGAGTACCAGCCGGGGCCGAGAAGGGGTGCGCGCCGCCGGCGTCTCTGCACACCGGGCCGAGCGGGCCTATACGTCCATGCTGCGGGGCCGAAGCGGCAGGCTACGACGATAAGACGGACGACAAGTTATGTTGCGCCAACTACCGGCCGCCTAGCGGCCGCCCGACTGCTCCGTACCACCGTCGCCGGTGCTAATTGGCGGGCCCCGCTCGAGCTCTACCAGGGCCTGCACCGCCCCTCCCCAGGTGGCAGCCGATGCGGCACCATGACCCACCCGGATGATCTCCGCGAGGGGGCAACAAAGGGGCAGCAGGCCCAGCAGTTGATCTTAGTTCTGCTGCCCCATCGACGCTCGCCGCTGTGTGTGCCTACGTGGGCGTCGACGCCCCCACGGTCGGCACGTCACCTGCCGCGAGCCCTGATCTAGGCTCAGATTCGGGATGGCAGCCGATGCCGTCGGCATCGTGGACCGGCTGAGTGCGCGAGGACCACGGCGCCTGGGAACCGGTCTCCCAAGGCATTGACGACTGCCCGGTCGCCTAGCGGCGGGGCCTCGTCCGGCGGGTCGGTGCCGCCGTCGCCGGGTCCTCCGGCCAGGGATGCCGTGGGTACCGTCCGCGCAGCTCCGCCCGTACCTGCGGATATCCGGTGCGCCAGAACGACGCCAGGTCACGGGTGACCGCGACGGGCCGGCCGGCGGGGGACAGCAGGTGCAGCAGCACCGCCACCCGGCCGTCACCGATCCGCGGCGTCTCCAGCCAGCCGAACGCCTCCTGGACCTTCACCGCGAGGACGGGCGCCTCAGGGTCGCTGTAGTCCAACCTGGCGAGGGACCCGCTCGGCACCGGCAGCCGCTCGGGCGCCAGCTTCTCCAGGCGCTCCGCGGCCGGCCACGGCAGCATGCTCCGCAGCGTCCGCTCTGGGTCCACTGTGGACAGCCGGGTCGCGGTGCTCAGGTCGGTGTGCGCGATGACGTTCGCGTCGCTCACGTCCGGCCAGGGCGCGCCGAGCACCCGGTGGCAGAAGTCCATCCGCTGCCGCAGCCGCGTGGCCTCCTTCGTCCAGCGCAGCCCCTGCTTCTCCAGCGCCTCCCGGAGCGCCCGCTCGACGAGCTCGCGGGGTGGCTGCTTCAGCTCCCGCCGCCGCAGCGTGATCGCACCGAGCTGGTCCTTGCGCTCCGCGCCCTCCGCCGTCACCTCGT
The DNA here is from genome assembly GCA_036384155.1 of Micromonosporaceae bacterium. GTDB lineage: Bacteria > Actinomycetota > Actinomycetes > Mycobacteriales > Micromonosporaceae > DASVMV01. Next base: position 690 of record DASVMV010000172.1, on the reverse strand, counting down.
CCACCGTGGACAGCAGCGCGGCGCCGGCCTCGCGAGCGGTGTCCTCGTCGATCGCGGCGGCGAGCCGGATCCGGGCCGAGGCGTTGCCGGGCTGCCGGTCCGCGACCGCGATCGCGAGCCACGGATGCCCGGTCAGCGGCGAACCCTGCGGGAGGACGGCCTCCGTCCCGCCGGCCATGAGGTACCCGCCGCCGCGGAGCCTGGCGAGCCGCTCCGGGTACGCCAGCCCGACGACGAGCCCCGCCACCAGGTCGTCGGGGAGGCTCGTCGTCGTTTTCCCCAGTCCCCGCTGGAGCCGCTCGGTCTCCGCGCGCCAGCGGGCGTCCCGGGTGTCGCGCAGGTGCCGCCACACCGCGGCCAGGTCGTCACCCCTGGCGAGGGAGTCGTCGGCGAGGATCGCGACCACCTCCGCGGCCTTCCGCGCGCCGACCTTCGGCCCGCCGTCGAGCAGCGCCCGCGCCAGCCGGGGGTGCGCGCCGATGCGGGACATGCGGTGCCCGCGGATCGTCGCCCGGCCCTCGCCGTCGACGGCGCCGAGCGCGTGCAGCGTCGTGCGCGCCACCCGCATCGCCGCATCCGGCGGCGTGTCGGGCAGCGCCAGCCCGGCGCCGTCCGGATGCCCCCAGCAGGCCAGGGCCAGAGCGAAACCGGTCAGCTCCGCGACGGCGACCGCCGGCTCGGGTTGCGCCG
>DASVMV010000171.1:0-3475 GCA_036384155.1 Micromonosporaceae bacterium | reverse complement strand
CTGGCGCAGCGCCGACCGGCCGGTGGCCAGGGCTCGGATCGCCTTGGTGGTCTTGGGCCCCGCGCCCGCCCCGCCCGCGGCCGCACCAAGCGCGAGCAGCCCGGACAGGCCGGCCGCATCGCGGGTCGGTTCGACGATCCCGGTGCGCAGCCGGGTGCCGGACGTGATCTGCTGCAGCAGAGTCGTCCAGCCGATCTTCTTGTCCGGCCAACCAGCGGTGGCGGCGATCGGTTCCGGCATGGCGACGACGACCGGGCTGCGGGCGACCGAGGCGGCGTTCTCCGGCTCGAAGCCGGAGGCGGCGGTGCGCAGCCGCAGCAGCCACAGCGACGAGTCGGGCACCCACACGTCCGGCACGACCGCGGTGCCGCTGGCCTCGCCCACACCGGCGAGCGTGACGCCGTGCCGGGCCGCCACCGTCGCTGCGACGTCCACGGCGTCGGCCGCCACGACCTGCACTGCGACGCACACCCCATCGACCGCGGCGCCGTCGGCCGCCCAGTCCCCGGCCGCGGCTTGGACCGCGGGCGCGATCTCCGTCGCGGCGGCGACGTTCAGCCGGACCTGGCCGGAGCAGGATGGCTCGACGAATCGCTGGTAGCCGTACCACGCTCCCGCCCCTGCGACCACAAGCACCATCACCGTGGCGACGGCGGCGGCTCCACGAAATCTCCTGCGCATGCGATGGCGGCCAGACACGCAGACCATCTTGCGGACCCGCGGGGAGTCGGGCCAGGGACGTTCGGTCGAAAGTTATGCAGGAGCAACGCCAGGGACCGCTGACGGTAACAGCCAGTAGCAGACCCATCCCGCGTCGTGGAGATTCATGCTGTCACGGCACGGATTACGGCAGAACGACGGGCTTCTGTGACTTGAGTCACATCTCGCTGCCGACCGGGGGCAGTACGCAGGTGGGGCTCGGCACGTCGGCCACACCCACCTCGGCCAGCGTCCCATCCGTCTCGTCGACCCGGAAGATGCCCACTGTGTGCGACCGCTCGTTCGCGACATAGAGGTGCGGGCCCATGAACGCGAAGTGTCGCGGCCAGACGCCGGCGCAGTCGACCTCGGCCACGAGTCGGGGCAGCTCGGCTTCCAGGCCGAACACGCTGACCGTGTCCACGCCGCGATTGGCTACGTAGAGGAAGCGGGCGTCCAGATGCACGGCCACCTCGGAGGGCTGCGCCCGACCCTCCCGCCGGCTCGTGGGTACGCGACCGCGCTCGTGCAATGCCCCGCGGTCGTCGCGCTCATACACGTACATCGTGGGGCTCAGCTCGCCCACGACGTAGTAGCGGCGCCCGTCAGGGTGCCGGGCAAGGTGCCGCGGGCCGGTCCCCGGGAGCAGCTGGACCCGCGGGCCGCTCGGCACGAGTCGGCCGGTAGCGCGGTCCAGTTGGTAGGGGTAGATCGAGTCGGTGCCGAGATCGACGGCGAGCAGCGGGCCGCCGCGGGGATCGGCGGACACCATGTGGACATGCGGTCCGGACTGGCGCTGCGGATCGGCGCCGGATCCGTGATGCGCGAGCAGGTCGGAGCGGTCTCCCAGTCGGCCCGCCGGATCGAGGGGATGTACCGCGACGCTTCCATCGCCGTAGTTGGCGCTGACCAGGTGGCTTCCGTCCGGCAGGACCGTGAGGTGACAGGGGCTGTCGCCACCGGTCGACCGGTCGCCCAGCGGGGTTAACCCGCCAGCCGCGCCCTGCGCCCAGGCACTCACCCGACCGTCGCTCACCTCATTGACCGCGTACACCACCGGCAACCGGGGATGTCGGACGAGGAACGACGGCGCGGGCGTGGCGGCGACCGCGTCCAGCAGGTCGAGCCGGCCGGTGGCCGGGTCACGACGGGCGGCCAAGATTCCTTCGCTCCGACCGCCCATCTCGGGCGTGTAGCCGCCGAACAGGACGACGTCCTGGTCCAGTGCCATCCGAATCTCCCTCCGGCCGGTTTCGCCGGCCGAAGTTCAGCCGGCCGGGACGGGCTCGCCGCGCCGCTGGGCGACGTGCTCGACCAGCGCGATCAGCACATCCTTACCCGACTGCCGGCTGCGGGCGTCGCACATCACCACCGGCACGTCCGGATCGAGGTCGAGCGCCCGGCGTACCGACTCCATCGTGTACCGGCGGGCACCGTCGAAGCAGTTGATACCCACGATGAAGGGCGTGCCTCGCTGCTCGAAATAGTCCACCGACGGAAAGCAGTCGGCCAGGCGCCGAGTATCGGCCAGGACGATCGCACCCAGGGCGCCAAAGGCCAGTTCGTCCCAGAGAAACCAGAAGCGGTCCTGCCCAGGGGTGCCGAAGAGGTAGACCTGGAGGTCATCGTTGATCGTGATGCGACCGAAGTCCAGCGCGACCGTCGTGGTGCCCTTGGTCTCGACGCCCGCCAGGTCGTCGGTGCCGAGGCTGGCGTCGGTCAGCACTTCCTCGGTCTGCAACGGCCGGATCTCGCTGACCGCCCCGACCAGCGTGGTCTTGCCGACGCCGAAGCCCCCCGCGATCAGGATCTTCAGCGCTACGGGGATCCGCCGCCCCGCGGCCTCGTCAGAGCGAACGGAGTCCATGGACCACCGCCTTGAGAACGTCGTCGTGCGGGAATCGGGCCGATGTCGGAGGCTCGTGCATGGCGATAAGGCCGGCGGCAAGCAGGTCGCCGAGCAGCACGCGTACGACGCCCAGGGCGACATCGAGGTGGGCGGCCAGTTCGGCCACCGAAATCGGCTCCTGCGCCCGGGTGAGGATGGCACGGTGCTCCGGCTGCAGGTGCCTCACCGACCCCGGCGACGGGTTGGCCACCACGAACGCAACCAGGTCGAAGGCACCCGCTGCGGGCCGGACCCGGCCACCGGTCATCGTGTAGGGCCGGACCACCGGGCCGGCGTCGGCGTCCAACCAGTCGTGGTGCGGCCCAGGCGAATCAGGCGACATCGGCCGGCACCGCCGAGGATCGGTGGGGGACGGTCAGACTCTGCCCGACCCGGGTGACCAGCATGGCCATCTCATAGGCGATCAGACCCAGGTCGGAGTCTGCGGCGCTCAGCACGGCCAGGCAGGCGCCCTGCCCGGCCGCGGTCACGAACAGGTACGCCGACTCCATTTCGATCACAACCTGGCGCACCGGACCGGCGGTAAAGTGCCGGCTGGCGCCCTTGGCGAGGCTCTGGAACCCGGCCGCCATCGCGGCGACGTGTTCGGCGTCCTCGCGCCCCAGGCCTCGGGACGCCGCCATCAACAGGCCGTCGGCAGAAAGCACCACCGCCTGGTGGGCCGTTGGCACCCGCTCGACGAGGTCGTCCAGCAGCCAGCTCAGTCCACCGGCCCGCGGTGTCGCATATCCCACTAGCTCGCACCTCCCGAGTCGCTGGTCTCGCCACCGGCCGGAGGCCCGGCCAACGGCGTGCCCGGCTGCTCGCCGGCCGCCCGGCGACCCCGAGCCGTACCGGACTGCAGAGCGGACATGACAGCACGTACGT
>DASVMV010000170.1:0-1985 GCA_036384155.1 Micromonosporaceae bacterium | reverse complement strand
CCGCTCGCGATCGCGACCGGCGGCCCGGGCGACTCCGCGCTGCCCGACGTCACCCCTGCGCCGCCGCTGAAGGACCTGCTGGTGCTCGCGCTCAACCAGCCCGACCACCGGGCGGCCGTGGCCACCGCGCGGGCCGCCGGCGCCCGCGTCCTGACCACCCGGGGCACCGACCCCCGGACCGACGGAAATGTGATCAAAGCTTTCGCCGGCCAGTCGACGCAGCGCGTGCTGGCCCTGGGCGGCGCGTTCGGCCCGGCCGAACGGCTGCGGCACCGGATCGACACCGCGGCGACCGGGGTGATGCTGCCGGGTGGCGGCCAGGTTGTCTTCCCCGGGCGCCGCATGATCGCCCTGTACGGCCACCCTGGCGATCCGCGCCTGGGTGTTCTCGGAGAGCAGCCGGTGGATGCCGCCATCGCGCGGGCGAAGCGCGTCGCGAGTAGTTATGGGGCGCTGATCAAGGAACCGGTCGTTCCGGCGTTCGAGATCATCACGACGGTGGCATCGAGTTCGGCCGGCCCGGACGGCGACTACTCCAGCGAGTCGCCGATCGCGCAACTGCGGCCGTGGGTCGACGCCGCCCGCAAGGCGGGCGTGTACGTCGTGCTGGACCTGCAGCCCGGGCACACGGACTTCCTGACCCAGGCGAAGCGGTACACCGAACTGCTCAAGCAGCCGCACGTTGGGCTCGCGCTGGACCCCGAGTGGCGGCTCAAGCCCGGTCAGCGGCACATGGTGAACATCGGTTCGGTCAGCGCCGCGGAGATCAACAAGACGGCCGACTGGCTGGCCACGCTCACCCGCGAGAACCGGCTGCCGCAGAAGGTGCTGATGCTCCACCAGTTCCGGCTCGACATGATCACGAGCCGGGCCAGTGTCCGTACCGACCACGACGAACTGCGGGTGGTCATCCACGCCGACGGCTTCGGTACCGCGGGACAGAAGTTCGACACCTGGAACGCCATGCACATCAATCCGCCGCGGAACGTGTGGTGGGGGTGGAAGAACTTCTACGACGAGGACCTGCCGACCTTCACGCCCCGGCAGACGGTGGCCGTCAGACCGGCACCGGTCTTCGTCTCGTACCAGTGACGGCCGCGGCCGCGCCGGCGGCGCGGAAAGGTCTGCGGTCAGTGGGCGACCATCGTCGCCGGCGTTTCCGGTCCGGTCACCAAGGGTATGCGGCGGCCACCGGTGAGGAGGTGGCGATGGGTGGCGTTGCGCGCGCGTCCGTGGTGCGGACCAGCGCGCTCACCCGCGCGATCTGGGGAGCCACATTGCTGGGCGCCCCTCGGCCGGTGCTGCACGTGCTGGGTGGCCGGCAGACCCCATTGGCCCGGATGATCCTGCGCGTGCTCGGCGCGCGGCATCTGGTGCAGGCGACGGTGACGGCGCTGCACCCGAGCCGGGCCGTGCTCGCCGGCGGTGCCGGCCTGGACGGCCTGCATGCGCTCACGGATCTGGCCCTGGCCGTGCTTGATCCGTCCCAGAAGCGGCTCGCCCTCACCGACGCCGGCATCGCGGCGACGTGGATCGGGCTGGACCTCCGTGCGGCACGGCGTGCGCACGCGCCGATGCGCAGCCGCTCGCAGCTGACCCGGGCGGGTAAGCATGCTGTTCGCCCGATGAGCCGGCGGATCTCCGCGGTGTTACCGAGGTAGCGCCCGGTCGATCTAGGGCAAATGGTTGTGATTGAAGATCAACAAGCGGCCATTTGCCCTAGATCGGCGCGGAAGGTGGGTCAGCGCCGGAAGGCGTGGCCGTGCGATGACGCTTCGTGAGCCGCCTCTCGATAGCGCTGCACCAGGACCTCGACGAGCGCCGGGTGGGATCCCAGTGGGGCCGCGACAGTCCACGCTCCGGCCGCCCGCGCCCGGTCCCGGGCCCGGTCGGGCAACAGCCCGGGTGCGAGGAAGAGGGAGCCGACCGCCACCCGACGGTGGCCCCGGCGCCGCAGTTCCCGCACGGCGGCCGCCGGGTCCGGC
>DASVMV010000169.1:0-6795 GCA_036384155.1 Micromonosporaceae bacterium | reverse complement strand
TCCCGGCTCGACGAGCAGCCGGTCGACCGTACCGGTGGCGAAGCACTCGACCTCGACAGCCGCCTTGGCCGTGTCGACCACCGCGACGACGTCGCCCTTGTGTACCACCTGTCCAGGTTGGACGAGCCACTCGAGCAGGACGCCGCTGTCCATGTCGGCACCCAGCGAGGGCATCCGGAACACCGCCATGTCAGCCCACCACATCTCGGACGGCGGCCGCGATGCCGGCCGGTTGCGGAAGGGCCGCCTCTTCGAGCTGGCGGGCGTAGGGAATAGGCACCTCCGCCGAGCAGACTCGCGCCACGGGGGCGTCGAGGTCGTAGAATGCCTGCTCCGTGATCCGCGCGGTCACCTCCGCGGCGAGGCTGCCGGAGCGCCACCCCTCGTCGACGACCACGGCGCGATGCGTACGGCGGACCGACCCCACGATGGTGACATCGTCGAGCGGGCGCAGGACCCGCAGGTCGATCACCTCGGCGTCGATGCCGCTCCCGGCGAGCGTGTCCGCCGCGGCCAGCGCCTTGCCGACGGTTCCGCCGTACGCGATCACGGTCACGTCGCGCCCGGCTCGGCGGACCGCCGCCGTGGCGATGTCGACCCGTACCGGGTCTTCCGGCAGCTGCCCGGCCACGTTGTAGAGGCCGCCGTGCTCGAAGATGATCACTGGATCGGGATCGGCGAGGGCGGGTGCCAGCATGCCGCGGGCATCGGCGACCGTGGCGGGCGCCAGGACCCGCAGCCCCGGTATGTGGGCGTACCACCCCTCGAGGCTGTGCGAGTGCTGGGCGGCGAGCTGCCGGCCGGCCCCGGTGGTCATCCGGATCACCATCGGCACCGAGAACTGCCCGCCGGACATGTGGCGAAGCGTGGCCGCGTTGTTGAGGATCTGGTCGAGCGCCAGCAGGCTGAAGTTGACGGTCATGATCTCGACAATCGGCCGCATGCCGTTCATCGCCGCGCCGATGCCGGCGCCGACGAAGGCCGACTCCGACAGCGGCGTGTCCCGGATCCGGTCCGGTCCGAACTCCTCCAGCAGGCCGAGGCTGACGCCGAAGCTGCCGCCGTACGGACCGACGTCCTCACCCATGAGGAACACCCGATCGTCGGCGCGCATGGCCTCCCGAATGGCCGCCCGCATCGCCTCCCGGTACGTCAGCTCAGGCATCGCGGGCCTCCGGGGTGTGATCGGTGTAGAGGAACCGGGTCAGGTCGGCGACCGGCTCGATCGGCGCGGCCTCCGCGGCCGCTACGGCGGCGTCGACCTCCGCGACGGCGGCGGCATCGAGGTCGGCCAGGCCGCTGTCGGTGAGTACGCCGTCTTCCCGCAGCCGCGACGCGAACGTCTCGATCGGATCGCGCTGCCGCCATCGCGCGATCTCCGCCTTGTCGCGGTAGCGGTCCGGGTCGTACATCGAGTGCGCCCGGAACCGGTACGTCCGCAACTGCAGGAAGACCGGGCCGCCGCCGGCCCGAACCGCGTCGACGGCGGCGCGGGCGGTTTTCTCGACCGCGAGTACGTCCATGCCGTCGACGTCCAGGGCGGTCAGGCCGTAGCTGGCCGCCCGCGCCGTCAGGTCGGTGGACGCCTGCGCCCGGTCGATGCGGGTGCCCATCGCGTAGAGGTTGTTCTCGCAGCAGAAGAGCACGGGTAGCCGCCACAGGGCGGCGAGGTTGAGGCACTCGTGGAACTCGCCCTCGGCGACCGCGCCGTCGCCGAAGAAGCACGCGGTGACCACGGGCCGGGCACGCATCCGGTCGGCGAGCGCCAGTCCGACGGCCAGCGGGAGGCCGCCACCGACGATCGCGTTGCCGCCATAGAAGCGGGTTGCGGCGTCGAACAGGTGCATCGAGCCGCCGCGACCGCGGCTGCACCCGGTGGCCTTGCCGAACATCTCGGCCATGACGGCGGCCATGTCCACGCCCCGGGCCAGGGCGTGGCCGTGTTCCCGGTACGTCGAGACGACCGCGTCGGCGGTGGTCAGGGCGGCCATCGCGCCGGTGGCCACCGCCTCCTCGCCGATGTACAGGTGCAGGAAGCCCCGGATCCGTTGCGCGCTGTACAGCTCGACGCACCGCTCCTCGAACCGGCGTATGCGCAGCATCTGGCGCAGCAGCTCGCGGCGGTGGTGGGCGACCTCGGCGGCGACCTCCGGAGCCATGGCGGTCTGCGGCGTGGTCATCCGGCCACCTCCAGAGTGGACAGATCCCCCTCGGGGAGTCCCAACTCGCGCGCCTTGAGCAGCCGGCGCATGACCTTGCCGCTGCGCGTGTGCGGCAGGTGCTCGTCGAACGCGATCTCCTTGGGCGCGACCGCGCCCAGCCGCCGCCGGCCGAACCCGAGCAGCTCGCGGCGCAGGTCGTCGCTTTCGCGGTAGCCGGGCCGCAGCGTGACGAACGCCTTGACCAGTTCGCCGGCCACCGGATCGGGCTTGCCGATCACACCGGCCTCGGCGACCGCGGGGTGCTCCATCAGGGTGCTCTCGACCTCGAACGGCCCGATGAGGTGGCCCGCGGACTTGATGACGTCGTTCGCGCGCCCCACGAACCAGAAGTAGCCGTCGGCGTCGCGGCGGGCGATATCGCCGGTGAGATACCACCCGCCGGCGAAGCAGGCCGCGGTGCGCTCCTCGTCGTCGAGGTAGCCGCGGAACATGGAGGGCCAGCCGGGGCGCAGCGCCAACTCGCCGTCGACGCCGGGGGCGTCGATCACCGTCACCTCGCCCCGCGTCACCCGGGCGCGGCCGTCGTGGCCGCGTTCGAGCAGGGCGACCTCGATGCCCGGCATCGGCAGGCCCATCGATCCGGGCCGGATGTCGACGCCGCCGTAGTTGCTGATCATGATCGCGCCGGTCTCGGTCTGCCACCAGTTGTCGTGCACGGGGTGGCCGAGCGCGTCCCGTCCCCAGACCACGGCCTCCGGGTTGAGCGGTTCGCCGACGGAGGCGATGTGCCGCAACGCCGAGAGGTCGTACGCCTCGGCGAGGGCGCTTCCGCGGCGCATCAACATGCGCAGCGCCGTCGGCGCCGTGTACCACACCGTGACCCGGTGCTCGGCCAGGTTGGCGTACCACCGGCGGGCCTCGAACTCGCCGCTGTCGACGAGGACCGTGGCGCCGATCGTCAGCGGCGCGATGATGCCGTACGACGTGCCGGTGACCCAGCCCGGGTCGGCGGTGCACCAGAAGACGTCGTCCGGGTGCAGGTCGAGGGCGTATTTCGCAGTCGCGTGGTGGGCCACCACCGCCTCGTGGATGTGCACCGCTCCCTTGGGCGCTCCGGTGGTGCCGCTCGTGAAGTGCAGCAACGCCATCTGCTCCGGGTCGGTGGCCGGCACGACGTACCGGTCGTCGGCCGCGGCCAGACCGGCGGCGAGGCTCACCGTCCCGGGCGGGGGCGGTCCGTCGCCGGTGACCAGCACATGCCGGAGGCCAGGCAGCCGGTGCCGGTTGGGCGCCACCCGCAGTTCGTACAGCTCGGGGGTGGTCACCAGCACCCGCCCGTCGCCCCGGTGCAGTCGCTCGCGCACCGGCTCCGGTCCGAAGGCGGAGAACAGGGGTGAGTAGACGCTGCCGTGGCGCAACGTGCCCAGCGCGGTCGTGTAGAGCTCGGGCCCCCGCCCCAGCAGCGAGTAGACGCGTTCGCCGGCGCCGACGCCGAGCCCGTCCAGCAGGTTGGCGAACCGGCTTGTCCGGCGATGGAGGTCGGCGTACGTGACGTCGGTCGGCTTCCGGCTCGGGTCCAGGAAGCGCAGCGCCGTGGCGTCGCGGCGGGACCCGCAAGCGTGCCGGTCCACCGCCTCGTACCCGATGTTGAGTCCGCGCCCGCCCGGCAGGCCGGACAGCCAGCTCCGCGCCTGGGGCCAGCTGAAGTCGTGCCGCACCCTCGGGTAATTGCTGAGATTCGCGGCGAGCCGTTGGGCCGCCGTCTTGGGGATCGGCTCCCAGTTCATGCATCGACCGTCGTCCGGTCGCCGGTGCGGTGCGTAGGGGCGAAGGTCCCGCCGAAGGGCTCCTGCCGAGCGTGCCGATCGGCCCTGATCAGCATGCCGTCCCGTGCTTAGCGTGGAAGGGCAGGGGATCGGCGTCGTCATCCGCAGCGGTGTGTGTCCCCGTTCTTTGCGCAGCGCGAGCGCCGGCGTCCGGTCCTTCCGTCCGTCTCCGGGAGAAGGGCCATGTCCACGTCAAAGTCGGCCGTCGCCCCCGCGCCGCGGCGCCGGGGCCTCGGCATCTGGATGGCCACCGCGTTGGTCATCGGAAACATGATCGGTTCGGGCATCTTCCTCTTGCCCAGCTCGTTGGCCAGCTACGGCGGGGTGAGCCTCGTCGGGTGGCTGTTCACGGCGACCGGCGCGATCCTCCTCGCGCTGGTCTTCGCCCGCCTCGGTCGGGCCTTTCCAAAGACCGGTGGGCCGTACGCCTATTCCCGCCGGGCCTTCGGCGACTTCGTCGGCTTCCTCACCGCCTGGGGCTACTGGATCGCCGCCTGGGTCGGCAACGCCGCCATCGCGGTCGCCTTCGTCAGTTACCTCGGCTACTTCTCGGCGTTCGATGAGCTGAACACCAACCGGCCGCTCGCCGCGGCCGTGGCCATCGGCGCGATCTGGCTGCTGACGTTCATCAACATCCTCGGCGTACGGCAGGGCGGCTGGACCCAGGCGGTCACGACGGTTTTGAAGCTCGTGCCGCTGGTCGGGCTCGCCGTGTTCGGGCTCTTCTTCATCCACGGCGACAACTTCGGGGGCTTCAACCCCAGCGGCGGCAGCGCCTACGGTGCCGTGACCGCCGTCGCCGCGCTGACATTGTGGGCGTTCATCGGCGTTGAGTCGGCGACCGTTCCGGCCGGCGACGTGGACAACCCGCGGCGCAGCATTCCGCGGGCGACCGTGATCGGCACCGTGGTCACGGCCCTGGTCTACATCGCTGGCACCACGGCCGTGATGGGCATCCTGCCGGCGGCGAAGCTCGCCGACTCCGGTGCGCCGTTCGCCGACGCGGCCGACACGGCGTTCGGCACGTGGGCCGGACCCGTCATCGCCGGCGCCGCGATCATCAGCGCCTTCGGCTGCCTCAACGGGTGGATCCTGTTGCAGGGCCAGGTGCCCCTGGCGGCCGCCCGGGACGGGCTGTTCCCGAAGGCGTTCGCGAAGACGACCCGCAGCGGCGCTCCGATCGTCGGTCTGATCGTCTCGAGCCTGCTCATCACCGGCCTCACCGTGATGAACTACAACGCGAGCCTGGTCGACCAGTTCACCTTCGTCATTCTGCTGGCGACCCTGACGACGCTCATCCCGTACGTCTTCTCGGCGGCCGCACAGCTGATGCTGCTGGTGACCGACCGCGCCCAATTCGACGCGAAGCGGCTGGCCGGACACGTCACGGTCGCTGCCCTGGCGCTGGCGTACGGCATCTGGACCGTCGCCGGGTCCGGCTACCAGGTCGTGTACCGCGGGTTCCTGCTTCTCCTGCTCGGCATCCCGGTCTTCCTCTGGATGAAGTATGCGGCGGCGCGCCGCGGCGAGCGGGTCGTCGCCACGGGAGTGGCTGAATCGCTGAGCACACACGGCGCGGGCGCGCTGATGCCGCCCGACATGGACGCCGCGATCGTCGAGGTCATCGAGGTCGAACAGCGCAAGTTGCACAACTAGCCCCAGAACGCGGCCGGCGGGCCGGTGGCGCACCCTCTTGGCCCACCGCCGACGGACCCGAAAGGACGTTCGAGATGCGCAAGACCGTCATCCTGGGAGCCGGCGGACGCGACTTCCACAACTTCAACACCGTGTTCCGCAACGACACCGCGACCCGGGTGGTCGCCTTCACCGCGGCGCAGATCCCCGGCATCGACAACCGCACGTACCCGCCGGCACTGGCCGGGCCGCGCTACCCCGACGGGATCCCGATCGTGGCCGAGGACGGTCTGACCGACCTGATCCGTCGGCACGACGTCGACGAGGTGGTCCTGGCGTACTCGGACCTGTCGCACGAGGAGGTCATGCACAAGGCGTCGACCGTCCTGAGCGCCGGCGCGGACTTCCGGCTGATCGGACCGAAGGCCACGATGCTGCGCAGCACGCGGCCGGTCGTGGCCGTGTGCGCGGCCCGTACCGGCTGCGGCAAGAGCCAGACGAGCCGGCACATCGGGCAGTTGCTGCTCGCCGCGGGCCTTCGGGTGGCCCTGGTCCGCCACCCGATGCCGTACGGCGACCTGGAGCGCATGCGGGTGCAGCGGTTCGCCACGCTCGCCGACATCGACGCCGCGCGGCCGACCGTCGAGGAGCGCGAGGAGTACGAGGCGCCGGTGCGGCTCGGCATGGTCATGTACGCCGGCGTCGACTACGCCGACATCCTCCGGCGGGCCGAGCAGGAGGCGGACGTCGTCATCTGGGACGGTGGCAACAACGACTTCCCGTTCTTCGCACCGGAGCTGTTCGTCACCGTGGTGGACCCGCTGCGGCCCGGCCACGAGCTCAGCTACCACCCGGGTGAGACCAACGTGCGGATGGCGGACGCGGTCGTGGTGAACAAGATCGACAGCGCGGAGCCCGGTGCCGTCGACCAGGTGATGGCGAACGTGCGGCGGGTCAACCCCAAGGCAGTGGTCATCCGGGCGAACTCGCCCGTGACACTCGACGACGGCCCGTCGCTGGCCGGCCGGCGCGTCCTGGTGGTCGACGACGGGCCGACCATCACGCACGGCGGAATGCCCTTCGGCGCGGGCACGGTCGCCGCCCGCGAGGCAGGAGCGGCCGAACTGGTGGACCCGCGGCCGTACGCCGTCGGGTCGATCGCGCAGACGTAC
>DASVMV010000168.1:0-5330 GCA_036384155.1 Micromonosporaceae bacterium | reverse complement strand
GTTGCGGCTCAGCCGCCGGCAACTCTTCAGCCGGGAGCTCCCCGGTGAGCTCGCCCGCTCGTACGCCGGGCGGCGGGGCCGGGCCTCCGCGCTGGCCCAGTGGCAGCTGCTGGTCCACCGGGCGCCGGAACCGGCGGTGGGTGCGCCGCCGGTGCTGGTCGTCGGCAGCCCGGACGACCGGGTGGTTTCGACCGGTGCGCTCACCCGGGCGGCCCAGCGGTACGGCGTGGCGCCGCTGCTCTTCCCCGGGATGGGGCACGACATGATGCGCGATGCGCAGTGGCGGGAGCCGATCCACGCGATCGTCGACTGGCTGGCGAAGCTGGATCGCTGACCGGCTACACCACGGCGCCGTCGTCCGGGTCGTAATCCTCGTCGTCACCGGGACGCAGCCGCCACACCAGGGTGACGAAGCCGCCGATGATGCCGACGAAGCCGAGGAAGACGGTCATGCCGTGGTCGATCGGCAGCACGTCGGGAGAGACCAGGAGGAGGCACCCGACCAGGATCGCCAGTACGGCCGCCACGGCGTACCCGGAGATGCGCGGCAGCGGTGGCGGTGGCGGTGGGGTGTAGCCCTCCTCGGGGCCGTCCGGCAGGTCCGCGCCGAACGTGTCCAGCCCGTCGAGTAGCGATGGCTCGTCCGGCCGGCGGTTCACCGATATTCCGGAGATGTCGGCAACCGACGGAAGCGTCCGGCCGGTGGTCGGCTGGCCACTGTCGGTGCCCGGCCGTGCCGGCGTCGCACCCTCCGGGTCGCCGCCGGATGCCCGGTCGGGGAGGTCTTCGGCGGCGGGCCAACTGCGGGTCGCTGTGGTGTCCGCGTAGAAGCTGGCGACGATGTGGTTCCACTGGGCGTCGAGGTCCGGGTCGGCGCGCTCGCTCGTCCCGGCCGGTTCTTCTTCGGCGAGCCGGGCGAGGAAGTCCTGCGCGGTGCCCAGGTGGGCCCGGTCCACGTAGAGCCGGTCGGTGGGGCGTGCCGGGACAGTGGTGGTGCGGGTGACCGGGTTGAGGTCGGCCGACGGCTGCAGGTAAGCGGCGATGCCGGCGCTGGCCAGCACATCCAGCAGGTGTTCGCCGACGCGCGGATCGACGTCGGCCGCCACCGCGTACTCGGCCGCGTCGAGGCCGTTGTCCCGCCGGCCGCGCCGGGCGCCACCCGCTGTCACCGCGTGCCTCCCTCTGCGGCGCCTGCGGTCCACCCGGATGCGGGACATGCGCCGTGCCCTGAATCGTGACACGTCCGCCCCGGGTTGCGGGAGTGCGTTGTGGTGCAGGGTTCCGGCTCCGTACGCTCATTGCCGAACGAGGGGGGAGGTCACCGGTGCTGTACTGGCTGTTGAAGTACGTCATCCTCGGCCCGTGGCTGAAGTTGATCTTCCGCCCGCAGGTCATCGGGCGGGAGAACATCCCCGCCAGCGGCCCGGCGATCCTCGCGAGCAACCACCTGTCGTTCTCGGATTCGATCTTCATGCCGCTGATGGTCAAGCGAAAGGTGACCTTCGTCGCCAAGGCCGAGTACTTCACGGGCAAGGGGCTGAAGGGGTGGCTGACGAAGATGTTCTTTGTCGGCACCGGCACCATTCCGGTCGACCGTTCGGGCGGCCGGGCCGCGCAAGCGGCGCTGGACACGCAGTTGCGGGTGCTCCGCGCGGGGAATCTGGCCGGTATCTACCCGGAGGGCACCCGCTCGCCCGACGGCCGCCTGTACCGCGGCAAGACCGGGGTGGCCCGGCTGGCGTTGGAGAGCGGCGCCCCGGTCATCCCGGTCGTGATGCTGAACGCCGACGAGATCCAACCACCCGGCAAGCTCCTGCCAAGGATCAAGCGAGTCAAGATCCGGTTCGGCGAGCCGCTGACCTTCTCGCGCTACGTCGGCTTGGCCGGTGACCGGTTCGTCGAGCGCGCCGTCACCGACGAGATCATGTACGAGCTGATGGAGCTGTCCGGCCGCGAGTACGTGGACATCTACGCCCAGAAGGTCAAGAACCAGCTGGCGAAGTCCGCCGCCGAGCCGGCGGACCCGACCACCGAGCCGGCCACTCCGCTGGCCGCCTGAACCCGGCTGCTCAGGAGGCGAGCAGCGGCGATGAGCCGGCGCCCGGCTCGTCGGTGGTCGCACCGCAGGTCAGCCGCAGCAGTCCGGGTGCCTCGTTGCGGTTGGCGAACGCGCGTACGTCCGCCTGCGCCA
The DNA here is from genome assembly GCA_036384155.1 of Micromonosporaceae bacterium. Taxonomy (GTDB): domain Bacteria; phylum Actinomycetota; class Actinomycetes; order Mycobacteriales; family Micromonosporaceae; genus DASVMV01. The sequence goes on along the minus strand of DASVMV010000168.1, from coordinate 3,139 downwards.
CCTCGGCGGCGTTCTGGTCACCCGCCAGGGCGTGCTCGCGCGCGGCCAGCGCGAGCGCCAGCGTCCGGTCCGTCTCGTCGGGGATCTGGGCGTAGGTCTCCGCGGCGGCGAGGTAGAGCTGTCCGGCCCGTTCGTGATCGCCGTCGGCCGCGGCCACCGCCGCCGTCACCGTCTGCCGGGCCGCCTGCACCCACGGAGTCCGGTGCTCTACCCGGTCGAGCATGGCGCGCACCCGGACCGCGGCGTCGCGGCCGGTGAGCGCGGCGGCGAAGCCGGCGGCAGCGATCCACTCGCCACTGGCGAGGGCGGGGACGGCGCACCACGACTCGGCCAGCTCGTCCAGCAGGACCGCGGCGTCCCGCCGGCGGCCCTCCAGCGCCCGGCAGAGCGCGCTCACACCCAGGGTTGTCCACAGCAGGCGTCGGAAGCCGCTGCCTCGGGCGATCTGCAGCGCCCGGTCGACGTCGTCCTCCGCGCCACCTGGCACCGGTTCATCGCGTAGCACCCGTAGGCATGACCGCAGGCCGCGCACCTGCATGTCCCACCGCCCGGTCGGGGTGTCGACGAACGCGTCGGCCGCGGCCAGCAATGCCGGAAAGTCACCGGCGAAGTACGCCCGCATCGCCTCACCGGAATATCCGGTGGTCAGCGTGGAGCCGCCCGGGGTGGTTGTCGAGACCTCCGCCAGCAGGGCGGCCGAGCGGACCCAGTCGCCCTCCTCCCGCACCGCATGGGCCAGGTTCTGCACCGCCCGGGGCAGCGCGAAGAGCCGCTCGCGCCGGCAGCGCTCCGCCACGGCGTGCAGGGCGTCCAGGCCGGCCCGCTCGCCGGCCAGGTAGCGGGCGATCGCCACGGTGATCTCCGCGTTGGCCCGGACCTCCACCAGGCCCAGCCGCTCAGCGATCGCCGCGGCAGCGCCGGCCGCCGCGATGGCCGGATCGCGCTCGTTGTTGAGCATGTGCAGCCGTCCGAGCTCGGCGAACGCCTCCGCCTTCGCGGTCGAGTCCAGCAGTGACTCGAAGAGTCGGACGGCGCGGTCCAGGCAGGAGAGCGCGGCGGGGCGGTCGGCCCGCAGCCAGGCCGCCTGCCCGAGCAGGGTCCAGGCACGGGCGGCACCGGTCCGGTCGCCCACCGCGGACAGCCGGTCGGCCAGCGCGGTCAGCTGCTGTGGTCCGCCGCTCTCCAGAAAGTCGCTGCCGTCCCGGTAGAAGGAGATCTCCGTGCTGAGCAGTTCGAGCTGCAGTCGGCCGCGGGGGTCGCTCTCGTCGCACAGGCCCAGCGCCCGCCCCGCGTGGTTGGCGGCGGCGTCCAGCGCGTGCAGGGCGTACGCCCGCCGGGCCGCCCGGTGCAGCGCGTCCCGAGCGGCGGGCGCGTACCGCTCGGTGCCGATCCCGAGGATTCGGGCGATCTCGTGCGCCGTCCACCGGTGATGGGCGAGGACCTCGGCCAGATCCGTGTCCCGGCTGCGGGACAGTCCGTCCAGCCAGTCCGCCGTCCGCTCGTGGCGGGCCACCCGTTCGGTGCGCGGCAGCCGCTGATAGCAGACGTCGCGCACCAGCACGTGGCGGAACCGGAGCTCCGGCTGCCCGGCCATCGTGGACTCCGGCTGCTCGTGGACGAAGTCCCGGTGCTCCAGCCGGCGCAGGGCGCGCTCGACGGACTCGACCGACCGCCCGAGCGAGGCGGCGACCGCGCCCGGCCAGAACTGCATACCGACCACGGAGGCGGCGAGCAGCACCGTCCGGTCCGTGGGTTCGAGCAGGTCGACCCGGTTGGCGATGACGCTGTGCACGCTGTCTGGCATGGGCAGGTGCTGGTGCCGGTCAAGCGCCCAGCTCCGGCCGGCCTGCCGCAGCGCACCCTGCTCGATGAGCATGCGGACGTATTCCTGGGCGTACAGCGGATTTCCGTCGGCCAGCTCGACCAGCGGGCTCAGCATGTCGGCGGCGAACGCCGCCTGGCCGAACATGTGCGCATAGAGCGAGGCGATTCCGCTGTTCCGCAGGGGCGGCAGGGTGATGGTCACCGAACCGGTGATCGTGCCGGCCCAGGTCGGATCGCGGTCGATCAGCTCGGGGCGGGCCGTGCACAACAGCAGCAGCGGCACGTCGCGGGCCGAGGCGCCGAGGAGTTCCACGAACCGCAGCATGGTGTCGTCGGCCCAGTGCAGATCCTCGAACACCAGGACCGTGGGTCGGCGGGCGGCCAGCGCGACGAGAAACCGCCGCCACGCCGATTCGGCCTCTTCGGCGGGTAGCGGCGGGCCGGGCAGGCCGACCAGGGGCCGCAACCCGTCGACGAGGCGCCCGCCCTCCGCCGGGCCGGCCAACTCGGCCACCGCCGCCTCCAGCCGGTGTGCCGCGGCCGCGGCCGTGTCGGTGTCCAGGATGCCCGCCTCAGCCTTCACGATATCGGCCAGGGCCGCGAAGGCCACGTTCTCCCCGAACGGGGGACACCGCCCGGTCCGCCAGGTCAACGGCTGGTCGACGAGCCGCTCGGCGTGCCCAAAGAGCTCGCGGACCAGCCGGCTCTTGCCGATGCCCGCGCGCCCGAACACCGTCACTAACTGGGGAATCCGGTCCCGCAGCGATCGGTGCAGGGCGTTGACGAGCAGACCCAGTTCGTGCTCCCGGTCGATGAGCGGCGTAGCGTCGGGCTCGCGGTCGGGATGTTGGCGTTGCACCGGCGCGAGCGCCAGCCAAACCTCGGTCGGCGTCGAGCGGCCGCGAAGCGTCACCGGGGGCTGCTCGGCATAGTGGATGGCCGACCTGGTCAGCTGGTACGTGGCGCGGCAGACCAGCACACCGCCGGGCGGCGCCGCCGACTGCAGCCGGGAGGCGGTGTTGACCACGTCGCCGGCCACGATCGCCTGGCCGCCGTCGTGCGCCGCGGCGAGATCGACGAGTGCCTCGCCGGTGGACACCCCCACCCGGAATTGAATGCCGCCGTCGGGCGGCGGGTTGTCGGCTGGGCCGCATTCGAGCGGCGGCGCGTCGGCTTGCCCGCCGCCGGCTGGCGGGTTGTCGGCTCGCCCGCCGCCCGCCGGCGGCTTGTCGACCCGCCCGCCGGGCCGCACTGGTGCGAACCGGGCCAGCACCCGCTGCAGTTCCAGCCCGGCGCGTACGCACCGCAGCGCGTC
>DASVMV010000167.1:0-7576 GCA_036384155.1 Micromonosporaceae bacterium | reverse complement strand
CGGTCGCGGTGCCAGGCACGCACCGTCGCCGCCGGCGAGCGGTTGCGCTGCTCGCGCCACGCGTCCAAAAAGGAGGCGGGCCAGACGACGCCGCGCCGGATCCACCAGTCACCGGTCTTGCGGCAGGGCGGAGAGATTCCGAAATGCAGGTGGCAGACGTCGCTGGCGTTGCCGGTCCGGCCGACGGCGCCGAGCCGCTGCCCGACATGGACCCGCACGCCCGGGTCGACGCCAGCCGCGACCTGCGTCAGATGCGAGCCGTAGTAACGCACGCCATCATCACCGAGCAGTGAGACCGACAGCCCGCCGTTGTACGGGCCCTGCGGTCCGGATGGGGAGTAGCGGTCGACCCGGCTCACCTCGAGAATCCGGCCGTCGGTGACCGCGACGACCGGAACCCCGCAGTCGGCGAAGATGTCCGTGCCCGGATACGCCGCGTGGGTGGGGTGGTAGGCCACGTTCCGCGCCCGTACCGGGAAGGCGTAGCGCGGCGGGGACTTGGTCGAGGGCTTCGGCGTCGGTGGCCGGTTCGCCACCGACGGTGGTGCGGCCGGCGGAGTCGGCGCCGGGGTGGGGGTCGTCGGCGTGGTTGGCGCGCCGCCGGCGAACGGCGAGCCACTCTGCGGGCGCGCGCCGTCGCCACAGCCCCCGGCGAGGACCGCTGCGATCAGAAACACCAGGTACGCCGGCCGAAGGCGGGTGGGCGTACGCGCTCGAAGCATCCCGCCATCCTGGCAGAGAACGCCGCACCGCGACGACGACGGGCGCGGCGGCGGTACCCTTCGGCAAGCAACGCGGTCGGCAGAAGGGAGCGGCGGCGTGGCCGAGCAGCCCGGACACCAGCGGATACCCGCCGCGCCGCCGCTACCTGCCGGGCCGCAGCCATACCCGCCGCCGCTACCTGCCATGTCGACGCCGCACGCGCCGTCCGGCCTGTTCCCGTCCGGCCCGCCGAGCCGTCCTACGTACCGCGAGCCGCATCCCGTCCGGGGCGGCGCGGTCGTCGCCGGTGCGGCCGGCGCGGCCGCCTGGTTGCTGCTCTTCGGGCTGCTCGGGCGTGGGCTGGTGGAATATGTCTGGTGGACCGTCGCCGCTGGCTTGGTGGCATGGGCGGTGGCCCTGGTCCTGGCGGTCGCCGGCGACCGTGGCGTCGCGGCGGGGATCGGGATGGTGACGGCGGTCGGCTGGGGGATCGCCGCGACGGCGTCGGCCCTGCGATGGGCCGTGACGGGCGACTGGCCGCTCTGGTGACCCAGCGTCACGAGTCGATCTCGACCGGTTCGAGAAATTGTGCGGTCGGTATAACTCATGACTGCGTAGCGTGGTCGCGCTTGACGAAAGCCCCGTCGATGGGCACTCTCGGTTACATGGGCTGGACAGTGCAGCGGCTTGATCCCGAGCGCACACGCCGGCGGCTGCAGATCCTCGCAGAGCTGGCCGGTGCCCGGGCCGTACGGGAGCGCGAATATCCGCGGCGGGTACGTCAGGACCAGCTGCGCCAGTTGATCGCCACCCGCCGCCGCCTCGCCAACTGACGGCGACTGTACGGAGCGCATCCATTCCCCCGTCCGGCCGGTTCCCGTCCCTCCATCGGGCCGTTGTCGGGCCACCTGCGGATCCGACCGGATACCGTCACGCGTAACGACAGCCGTGAAGTGCGGCTAACGACCCGTACGGGCAGTTGGGGGGATCGTGTCCTACTTCGCCGCCGCCGCCGCACGCGGCCCTGACGGATGGATGGCCGCCGAACTCGACCTCGCCGGTGCCGCGGACGTCGACGAGGTGGCCGACCGGCTGCGCGATGTTGAGCCGGACGCGGACGTCGCCGTGCTGTTCGTCGAAGCCGACGACCTCTATCTGGCGATCCTGCGACTGGACGAAGATGAAGACCTTCGGGTGTTCGCCTCCGATGCGGCGTTCGCCGAGGAGTCCCGGCTGGGTGCACTCCTCATCGGCGAGCTGCAGCCGCCGGCGCTGGAGATCGAGGAGCCCGCCGAGGCGGTCGAAGGCGAGGAGTCCGAGCCGGTCGAGGAGGAAGAGCCCGAGCGTCCGCCGCTGGACACCGGTGCCGATCCGGTCGGCGACGCCGACCTGCTCGCCGATCTCGGGGTACCGGCGCAGCAACTGCTCGCGCTGTGCGCCCACGAAGGTCTGCTGCCCGCCGACGTCACGGCAGAGGTGTGCCAGGTGATCGGCTGCGGCGATCAGGTCGAGGAGCTGCGCGAGGCGTGAGCGCCGTGGAGGATCCGGGTCGGCGGGCACGCCATGAGGCCTGGATGCGCCGGGCGCTGGCGGTCGCCGCGGCCACGCCGTTGCCCGGACCCACAGGTGCGCCGGACAGCGGCGCCGACGTCCCGGTCGGCGCCGTGGTCTACGGCCCGAACGGCGCCGAGCTGGCGGTGGGACGCAACGAGCGGGAGCTGACCGGTGATCCGACGGCACATGCGGAGATCGTGGCGCTGCGGGCGGCGGCAGCCGCGGTGGGCGCTTGGCGGTTGGCCGGCTGCTCGCTCGTGGTGACGCTCGAGCCATGCACGATGTGCGCCGGAGCGCTCGTCCTGGCCCGCGTATCGGTCCTGGTCTTCGGGGCGTGGGAACCCAAGACCGGCGCGGTCGGGTCGCTCTGGGACGTGGTGCGGGACCGGCGGCTCAATCACCGGCCCGAGGTGTACGGCGGGGTCCTCGAAGCCGAGTGCGCGGCCGTGCTCCGGGCGTTCTTCCGCTGAGTCCTAACTGGCCGGTCGCAGCAGCGTCGCCGCCACCCGCCGAGCGGCGTCGGTCCATGGGGTGGGTCGTAGGGTCGCCGGATCGAGCCGGACGACCGCCCGCCGGCCCTCGGCGTGCACCGTGTTCCCGCTGATCGAGAGGATCCGGAAGCCGTACTCGGCACTGGTCTGGCCGAGGTGGTCCAACCAGAAGTGAACGCTCACCGGCCCGGTGCCGCGGATGGGCGTCCGGAAGGCGATCGCGAACTCGCGTACCGCGTGGAAGAGGTCGGGCGAGCTCGGCCGGCCGTCGGTGAACGAGTGGCCGCGGGCCGCCCAGTACGGCGACAGTGCGCGCTCCACGAGCAATGCATACCGGGTGTTGTGCAGGATCCCCATCGCGTCCAACTCGTCGAAATGGACCACAACCGGTTCGACGTGGCCGAAGTCGACGGTGGAGAGGTCGCGGGCGGGCGCGGTCATCTAGGCCTCCGGCAGCAGGGCGGGGTCGGTGCACACGCCGCGCAGCCGGTGGAGCACCGCGCGCCGGGCGTATGGGTAAGCGTCCGGGCCGAGCAGCCGGGATTGCATGACCGCGGCCAGCCCGGCGCCCTCGATCTCGTAGGCCAGCTGCCGGACGTCGACGTCCGGCAGCAGCTCGCCGGCCCTGACCGCCTCCTCGGCAAGGCGCTCGATCAGGCCCAGCCACTCCCGGAACACCGCGACCAGTCGGTCGCGGACGGGTCCCGGACGGGCGCTGTACTCGAACTCGGCGCTGGCGAAGAAACACCCACCGGGCAGCACGGCATCGGCGTAGAAGGCGAGCCGCGCCTCGTGCAGGGCCCACAGCCGGCGTACTCCGCGGGGATGGGCGAGGGCGGGCGCGACGATCTGCTCGGTGCACAGTTCGCGCGCCCGGTCGATGGTGGCCAACTGCAGCTCTTCCTTCGAGCGCCAGTGGGCGAAGAGACCGGACTTGCTGACCGCGAGGGCATCGGCGAGCTGGGCCAGGGAAAGGCCGTCGAGGCCGACCTCCGTCGCCATCGCGACCGCGCGGTCCAGCACGGCGGCCCGGGTACGGGCACCGCGGGCGAGCCGGCCGTCCACTGTCGTCACGAGGCGAGCTTAGCCGGAAACACGACCGATCGGTCGGACAATTACGTTGCGAGAAGTGTGACCGCTACCACCGGACGCCCTCACGGCCTCCGCGCCGCGGCCTCCGCGCCCTCCGCGCCGCGGCCTCCGCGCCCGCCGCGGCGATCTAGGGCGAAAGGTTGCTAGTCGATCTCTGATCACGACGATTTGCCCTAGATCGACGAGCGGAGGCGACGGCGTCGACGATCGCCTCCGGTCGGACGTAGAGGTCGTACGCGGTGAAGTAGTGCATTGCCCACCCACTCCCCTGAAGCCAGTTGTGCCGGGCCCGGTCGGCCTGTAACCGCCGCCGGTCCAGGTGCGACTCGCCGTCGTACTCAATGCCGAGACGTCGCTCGGGGTCACCAAGGTCGAGGCGGTACAGGGGTACGCCGAAGTCGTTGAGAACCGGGAGCTGAGGCACAAGGCCTCGGATGCCGGCGTCGTGCAGGAGGAGGCGCAGCTGGCTCTCCTGCCGGCACTCGGCCCGCGGGTCGGCGAGCGGAATGAGCTCGCGCGCCTGTCGCACACCCCGGAGCCCGCTGTGCCGCATGACCTCGCGCAGCAGATCCGCTAACTCGCATGCCTCGCAATGCAGGGCGGCGTCGAGCACCGGCAGCGCATCTGTGCGGCGAAGACATCGGGCGAGGTCGACGGCGCACCGCGCGGGCGGCGCGCAGGGCAGGCCCAGTACCTCGACCGGATCGCCGACCGGTACGACGACCTGGTGCGCCGTGATGCCGCGTCGCTGCGGAAACGGCGTTCCGGCCGGGACCATCAGGTGGATCGTGTCGTCGCGGCTGACACCGAAGCCGTACAGCCGCGCGGCGGTGTGAGATCCAAGCATCGCCGACGGCGGCGCGGCCAGCAGCGCGGCGCGCACCCGGTCGAGGAACTCCGGTTGGCCTTGCCCGCTCAGATACACGCCGTGGTGCGGGTGAGCGATCCTTCCGCGCTCGCGCCGCCACCGGATCTGACCCGCTGTCAGCTCGCTCCGGAGGTCCCGGTAGGTTGCCGCCACGAACGAGGTGGATGCCGTGCGCGGGACGTCACGCGCTTGCCGATAGAGATCCATGTCGGCGGATGCTGCCGGCGTCCCGCGTTGACGGCCACGGTACGGACCCGCGCCTGGGGAAAAATCGCGCTCCTGTGGACAACGCTTCTCTCCGCGCGTCCGCGCGTCCGCGCCTCCGCGCCGATCTAGGGCGAATAGCTGTGATCAGAGATCAACTAGCGACCCTTTGCCCTAGATCGCGGGGGGATCACGCGACGATGGTGTCGAGGGCGATCTCGACCATCTGGCTGAACGTCTGCTCCCGCTCCTGGGCGGTCGTCCGCTCGCCGGTCTTGATGTGGTCGCTCACCGTCAGGACGGTCAGCGCCCGCGCCTTGAACCGCGCCGCGATCGTGTACAGCGCCGCCGACTCCATCTCCACCGCGAGTACGCCGTAGTCCGCCAACCGGTCGTACAGGTCCGGTCGGTCGGTGTAGAAGGCGTCGGCGGCCAGGATAGGCCCCACATGCATCTGAATGCCCCGCCGCTCGGCCGCTTCGACCGACGTACGCAGCAGGCCGAAGTCGGCGACCGGGGCGTAGTCGATCAGCCCGTCGAAGCGGATCCGGTTCATGTTCGAGTCGGTCGACGAGCCGCTTGCCGCGATGACGTCCCGCAACCGGAGGTCGGTGCTGAGCGCGCCGCAGGAGCCGACCCGGATCAGAGCCTTCACGCCGTACTCGTTGAGCAGTTCGTGGGCGTAGATCGACGCCGACGGCATGCCCATGCCAGAGCCCTGCACCGAGACGTCGACGCCCGACCAACGGCCGGTGTAGCCAAACATGCCGCGGACCGTCGAATAGCACTTCGCGTCGTCGAGGTAGGTCTCCGCGATCCACTTGGCCCGCAGCGGGTCGCCTGGCATCAGGACCCGTTCGGCGATCTCGCCCGGCTGGGCGCCGATGTGCGTACTCATAAGACGTGATCCTGCCAGGTCGGCCGGCGGGCACCGGCACGACGGGTACGCCGCCCGTCGGTGTACCCTTTCCGGCGGTGGTGTGTCCGAGTGGCCTAAGGAGCACGCCTCGAAAGCGTGTGAGGGTTTACGCCCTCCGCGGGTTCAAATCCCGCCGCCACCGCTCGTGAGATGCAAGAACGCCCGGTCGATCGTGACGAATCGGCCGGGCGTTCCGCTTCTGGTCTCAGTTTCGGTCTCAGTTTGTGCTCAAGAGGCCGGTTTCGGGTCCTCTGTCGGGCTGTCCCACAGCAGTCCACCAACGCGCCGGGCGATGTCCCGACGCACCTGGGTGGTGAGGTGCTGGTACCGGGCCGCCATCGCCGAGTTCGACCAGCCCATGATGCCCATCACCACCCGCTCGGCCACGCCGAGGATCAGCAGCACCGTAGCGGCGGTGTGGCGGGCGTCGTGCAACCGGCCGTCCCGCCGGTCGGCGTGGCGAACAGCCAGTCACCGTCCTCCCAGAGCTGGGCGGCAGTGACACGCTCCTGGTCCTGCTCGTGGCGGTGCTTCCGCAGCAGCGCCACCAGCTCGTCGGGGAGCCCGATGCTGCGCCGGCCGGCCCGAGACTTGGTCTCCGCGGTATCGGCCCGTATCTGGCGACGGTCCGGGCAGTGCCCGCCGTGCTTCCGCCCGCACGGCGAGCGGCACCCGTGCTCCCACCTCGGCCGCTGGCGGCCGCGCCGGACGGTTAGCATCCCGGCGTCGAGGTCTACGTCCGACCAACGCAGCCCGAGCGCTTCCCCCTGTCGCAGCCCGAGGGCGAGCGCGACGGCCCATCGTGCGCTGTTGCGCCGGCCACGGGTCGCGCCCAGGAGCCGTTGCACCTCCGCGACCGAGTACGGCTCAATCTCGCTCTCCGGCAGGCGTGGGGCCTTGGCAAGGCTGGCCGGGTTCTTCGTCAGGTGCCCCCGGCGTACTGCCTCGTTGAGCGCCGTCCGGATCGTGCGGTGCGCTTGGTGGGTGGTCGCCGCGGCGCTCCCGTTCTCCTGCATCCGTTTGTAGAAGCGCTCCAGGTGCTCGGGCTCCAGGCGCTCAAGCCGGTGCCCCCCGAGTCCGGGAATGAGGTGCCGGTAAACGGCCACCCGGTAGCCCGCGATGGTGTTCTCTCGCACGGCCGGGGCAGCGATGTTCTCCACCCAGTGGGTCAGCCAGGTCTTCACCGTCCAACGTTGGCCGGCCTTGCGGACGGTGCCGCTGTCCCGCTCCCGTTCCAGGAGCCGAACCTTCTTGATGACCGCGGCTTCCGTCTTGCCCCGGATGTGCCGGCGGTCCGGCGAACCATCGTCCTTCACACCCACGGTCACCCGGCCATGCCAGGAGCCATCGGCGCCAAGGTAGATGCTCGAGGCTCCATTGGGTCTGCGTCCCATGCGTCAGGCTCCTTTCGTCAGGCGGCGTGGTCGAGGGGCGTCGGGTCGGTCAACAGGTTCCGTACGTACTCGTCAAGGCAGAAGGTGGGTACACGGCGGAGGCGGCCGATGGTGACGGTGCGGATCTGACCGGTCTTGATGAGGGCGTACATGGTGGTGCGGCCGATACCGAGTTGCCGGGCGGCTTCCTCGATGGTGAGTACGAGAGGCTTCGAGGTCATCGGTGAGTGCCTTCCCGGGTCATCAGGGTGTGGGCTGACAGGGGTTCTGCCGGGGGAGCCATCCCTGCGCTGGTCAGGGCCGGGACGGCTTGTGCGAAGCCGCTGTGCGGCCTCTGGACGGTGAGCAGTTC
>DASVMV010000166.1:0-4754 GCA_036384155.1 Micromonosporaceae bacterium | reverse complement strand
CTGGCCGCCGGCGAGAATCTTGGCCTCGTCGCCCGCATCCGTGAGGGCGGCGACGGCATCCTCCACCGTTGCCGGCTTGAGATAGTCGAAGGCCACCGGGATCATGATGTCGCCTCCTGGATAGCGCGCCAGACCCGTTCCGAGGTGCAGGGCATGCGGACGTCGGTGATGCCGAGCGGCCGGAGCGCGTCGACGATCGCGTTGACCACGGCCGGCGTGGAGGCGATGGTTCCCGCCTCCCCGACACCCTTGACGCCCAGCGGATTGGACGTCGCGGGCGTCTCGGTGCGGTCGCTCTCGATCGTCGGCAGGTCCGCGGCGCTCGGCAGCGTGTAGTCGGCCAACGATCCGGTGAGCAGGTTTCCGTCGGCGTCGTACACGGCCTCTTCGAACAGCGCCTGGGCGATGCCCTGGGCCACGCCGCCGTGCACCTGGCCCTCCACGATCAGCGGGTTGACCACGCGACCGACGTCGTCCACGGCCACGTACCGGCGGAGTCGTACGTGCCCGGTCTCGGTGTCCACCTCCGCCGCGCACAGGTGCGTACCGTGCGGGAACGAGAAGTTCGGCGGATCGAAGACCGCGTCGGCGTCGAGGGTCGGCTCGGTCCCGTCGGGCAGGTTGTGTGCGGCGAAGACACCCAGCGCACACTCGGCGATGGACTTGGCGGCGTCGGGGGTGCCCCGCACCCGGAACGCGCCGCCGGTGAACTCCAGGTCTTCCGGGGCGCATTCGAGCAGGTGAGCCGCGATGGGTCGGGCCTTGTCGAGAACCTTGTCGCACGCCTGCACCAAGGCGATTCCGCCGACCGTCAGCGAGCGGGAACCGTACGTGTCCAGCCCCTTGTGGGATACCCGGGTGTCGCCGTGCAGGACGGTGACGTCCTCGAACGGCACGCCGAGCCGGTCGGCGACGATCTGGCTCCACGCCGTCAGGTGACCCTGGCCGTGCGGGCTGCTGCCGGTCACCACCTCGACCTTTCCGGTCGGCAGCACCCGGACGCTCGCCGACTCCCACCCCCCGGCGCCGTAGCGCAGGGCGCCCAGGATGCGCGACGGTGCCAAGCCACACATCTCGGTGTACGTCGACACGCCGATGCCCAGCTGCACCGGATCGTTCGACGCCCGGCGAGCCTCCTGCTCGGCGCGCAGCTCGTCGTACCCGATCGCGGCCATCGCCTTCTCGGTGGCCGCCTCGTAGTTGCCCGAGTCGTACTCGAGTCCGGCCACCGTCGTGTAGGGGAACTCCTCGTGCCGGATCCAGTTGCGCCGCCGGACCTCGATCGGGTCGAGGCCAAGTTCGGCGGCGAGTTCGTCCATCACCCGCTCGATCGCGTACGTCGCTTCGGGTCGCCCGGCGCCGCGGTAGGCGTCGGTGAACGTGGTGTTGGTGAACACCCCCGTGCATTCGAACCGGTACGCCGGCACCTTGTAGATCGCGTTGTACATGAAGGCGCCGAGCAGCGGCACGCCCGGCGTCACGAGGCCCAGATAGGCGCCCATGTTGGCGAGCAGCTTCACCGACAGCCCGGTGATCGTGCCGTCCCGCTTGGCGGTCAGCGTGAGGTCCTGGATCATGTCGCGTCCGTGGTGGGCCGAGACCATCGTTTCCGACCGGCTCTCGGTGTATTTGACCGGCTTGCCGGTCCGCTGTGCCGCCAGGAACGCGATCATTTCCTCCGGCGTGACCTGCAGCTTGCCGCCGAATCCGCCGCCCACGTCCGGCGCGATCACCTGGATCTGGTGCTCGGGCGTCCCGGTGATCAACGCGAGCATGAGCCGAAGGATGTGCGGGATCTGGGTCGCCGACCAGACCGTCACCTGGCCGCCGGTCGGATCGACGACGACGCTGCGCGGCTCCATCGACGCCGGAATCAGCCGCTGCTGCACGTACCGGCGTTGGATCCTCACCTCGGCCTCCGCATCGGCGACGGCGCCGCCGGTGCCCGCGTCGGCCGAGTCGAACACCCACGTGTAGGAGGCGTTCGTGCCAACGCCGGAATGGACGAGCGGAGTGCCGTCCGCGATCGCCGCCTCGAGGTCCAGCACGACCGGCAGGGGGTCGTACTCGACCTCGATGGCCTCGATCGCGTCGACGGCGCTGATCCGGTCGCGGGCAACCACCACGGCAACCGCCTCGCCGACGTGCCGTACCTCATTGACCGCCAGCGGGGGGTGGTCCGGATGGATCATGTCCTCCGTGACCGGCCAGGCGCACGGCAGGCTGCCCTGCATGTCGGCCACGTCGGCGCCGCTGAAGGCCGCGATGACGTTGGGCCGCTGCAGCGCCGGGCCGACGTCGAGGTGGCTGATCCGGGCGTGCGCCATCGGACTGCGCAGGATCGCAAGGTGCAGCATGCCGGGGAGCACGACGTTTTCGGTCCACCTGGTACGGCCGGTGAGCAGGCGCCGGTCTTCCTTGCGCAACCGAGCGCGGCCGACTTCGGGTTCGAGCACGGCGGTCATGCGTGCGCCTCCTCGACCTGTGGTTCCTCGACCGGCGCCGCCGGCCCGGGGATCGCGGCCGGAGCCTCAGGTGTCTCGGCCGCCGCCCCGCGGCCGTCGGCCGCCGCGGCGAGCACCGCCCGGACGATGTTCTGGTACCCGGTGCAGCGACAGAGGTTGCCCTCCAGGCCGTGGCGCACCTCGTCCTCGGTCGGGTTCGGGTTGTCGGCCAGCAGGTCGACCGCCGCCATGACCATGCCCGGCGTGCAGAAGCCGCACTGCAGGGCGTGCTTTTCGTGGAACGCCCGCTGCACCGGATGGAGGCCGCCGTCGGGCGCCGCCAGGCCCTCGACGGTGGTGACCGTGCGGCCGTCGGCCTGTACGGCGAGCACGCTGCAGCTCTTCACCGCCCGGGCCCGCCCGTCCGGATCGGTCATCAGCACCGTGCAGGCGCCGCAGTTGCTGGTGTCGCAGCCGACGACCGTGCCGATCTTGCCCAGGTCGCGTAGGTAGTAGACGAGCAGCGTACGTGGCGGGACGTCGTCGGCGTACCGGACGCCGTCGACGGTGACATCGATCCGAGCCATGAATCCTCCCGTGCAGATCGCCGGGGTTTGCCTTTCGGTCAGCCAACCCCCGACAGGGACCTTGCGCAAGAGGTGAAGCCGGCAAGATTCACCGCGGCTGCCGGTGGCTCCGTGCGCTACTCGCCGTCGTGGTGGATCCGCCCGTCCAGGGCGGACAGCCGGGCGCCGCCGCCGCCCCACCGGGCCGCGATGATCTCGGCCGCGATGCTCACGGCAGTTTCCTCCGGGGTACGGGCGCCGAGATCCAACCCGATCGGCGACGACAGCCGATCCAGGTGCTCCCCCGGCACCCCCGCCTCCTGCAGCCGCTTGAGCCGGTCATCGTGGGTGCGCCGCGAGCCCATCGCCCCGACGTACGCGAACTGCTGCGCCAACGCGACCTGCAGCACCGGTACGTCGAACTTCGGGTCGTGGGTGAGCACGCAGATGACCGTGCGCCCGTCCACCCGGCCCGCGTCGACCTCGGCTTTCAGGTACCGGTGTGGCCAGTCCACCACGACCTCGGTGTCGGGGAAGCGCCGCGGCGTGGCGAACACCGGACGGGCGTCGCAGACCGTCACCCGATAGCCGAGGTACGTACCGAGCCGGGCCACCGCCGCCGCGAAGTCGATCGCGCCGAAGACCAGCATCCGTGGCGGCGGGGCGAACGAGGCGACGAAGACGGTGACGTCGTCGCCGCGGCGCTGCCCGTCGGGACCGTACCGCAGCGGGCCGGTTCGGCCGGCGGCCAACATGCCCCGTACGTCGTCGGTGGCGGCATCGTCCAGCCGGTCCGAGCCGAGCGTGCCGGCCCGCCGATCCGGCCACACCACGAGCCGGCGCCCGACCTGGTCCGGCGCGCCCTCGACGATCGTCGCGACCGCGACCGGCTCACCGGCGTCGACGGCGGCCGCAATGTCAGCGAGCTGCGGAAAGGATGTGCCGTCGACCCGCTCCACAAAGAGGTCGATGATCCCGCCACAGGTGAGTCCGATCGCGAACGCGTCGTCGTCGCTGACGCCGTAGCGGGTGAGCACCGGTTGCCCGGTGGACAGCACCCGCTGGCCGACCTCGTACACATCCGCCTCGACGCAACCACCGGAGACGCTGCCGACGGCGGTGCCGTCCGCTCCGACCAGCATGGTCGCGCCCGGTGGGCGCGGCGCGCTGCGCCAGGTGGCCACCACGGTCGCCATGGCGACCGGCTGCCCTTCCCGCCACCACGTGAGCAGGTCGCCGAGCACCTCGCGCATCAAGACCTCCCGATAAGATCGACAAGTTCGGCCAGAGCGGCCAGGCTATGCCCAGCGACCAGGTGGTCGAGGTTCGGCAATGCCGCGGCCAGCCCCCGGGTCGTGGGAGCGAAGTCGGGACGGCCGCGGTGGGGGCTGACCCATACGACGCGGTGCGAGAGCCGGTGCAGGCGCGCCGTGGCGTCGGCCAGCGGCGCCGGGTCGCCCCGCTCCCAGCCGTCGCTGAAGACGACGACCACCGCGCGCCGGGCGAGCCCCGGGTGGGCGTACCGACGGACGAACACGCCCAGCGACTCGCCCAGCCGGGTGCCGCCGCTCCAGTCCGGAATCGACGCGCCGGCCGCCGCCAGGGCGGAGCCCGGGTCGCGGTGGCGCAGCGCACGGGTCACCCGGGTGAGCCGGGTGCCCACGGTGAAGACCTCGGTCGCCGCGGGCCGGCACCGCACCGCGGCGTGCGCGAACCGGAGCAGGGCGTCGGCGTACGGCCCCAT
>DASVMV010000165.1:0-3277 GCA_036384155.1 Micromonosporaceae bacterium | reverse complement strand
CGTACGGGCCGTCGCCGGACTGACCACGAGCCGTTCGGCGATCTCGTCGTTGCTCAGGCCCTCCCCGACCAGTCCGACGATCTCCCGCTCCCGCTCGGTCAGCGTGTGCAGCTCCGGATGCGGCTTGGTCACCCGGGACGGCCGGGTCGCGAACTCGCGGACGACCCGACGGGTGACCGACGGCGACAGCAGCGCCTCGCCCTCGGCCACCAGCCGGATCGCCCGCAGCAGCTCGGCCGGCCTGGTGTCCTTCGTGAGGAACCCGCTGGCCCCGAACCGGAGCGCGTCGAAGACGTACTCGTCGAGTTCGAAGGTGGTGAGCACGATCACCCGGGTGGCGCCGAGACCGGGGTCGCCCACGATCCGCCGGGTCGCCTCGATTCCGTCGATGCCGGGCATGCGGACGTCCATCAGCACGATGTCCGGCCGCTCGGCGCGGGCCAGTTCGACCGCCCGCAGGCCGTCGGCCGCCTCGCCCGCCACCGCGATGTCGTCTTCGTTGTCCAGCAGGGCGCGCAGGCCGAGCCGGACCAGGTCCTGGTCGTCGGCGATCAGCACACGGATCACGGCCGTGGCTCCGCGGGAATGCGGGCGTACACCCGGAAGCCGCCACCGGGGCGGGGGCCGGCGGCGAGATCGCCGCCGAGGGCCGTGACCCGCTCGCGCATCCCGGCCAGGCCGTGACCGCCGGCCGCCGGACTCTCCCCGGGCCCGGCCCGGCCGGTGTCCGCCACCTCCACCGCCACCTCCGCCGGGCGGTACTCGATCCGCACCGCCGCCGTGGCCTCGCCGGCGTGCCGGAGGACGTTCGTCAGCGACTCCTGCACCACCCGGTACCCGGCCAGATCCACCGCTGCCGGAAGGTCGCGCGGCTCACCGCTGACCTCCACCGTCACCGGAAGTCCGGCGGCGGCCAGCCGGTCGCGCAACTCCGGCACCTGGCCCAGTCCGGGCGCCGGCTGCCGCTCGGCACCGCGGCGCACCACGGCCAGCGTCACCCGAAGCTCGTCCAGCGCCTCCCGGCTGGTACGACTGATCGCCGCGAGCGCCGTCTCGGCCTGCTCGGGGCGCTTGGGCAGCAGGTGCAGGGCGATCTCCGCCTGCATGTTGATCGCCGCGAGTCCGTGGCCCACCACGTCGTGCACCTCCTGTGCGATCCGCAGCCGTTCGTCGTCGGCCTGCCGGCGGGCCTGGTCGGCCCGGCGACGCGCGGCCGCCTCCCGGTTGACCCGGACCGTGACGCCCAGGGCGAACGGTACGACCGTCCATGCCGAGGCGGGCAGCAGGCCGGCGATTCCTGGCGCGGGTCCGGCTGTCACGAAGATGTGGGCGCTGAGCGCGGCCAGGGACGCCGCGCCGGCAACTGCCGCCCGCCGGGTCGGCAGCCGCACCGCCACGGTGTACATGGCGAGCACGTACGTCAGGAGGATCGGCCCGTACGGATAGCCGGCCACCAGGTAGGCCGAGACCGCGGCGGTACACACCGCTAGCGCGGTGAGCGGCCAGCGCCGACGGACCACCAGTGGTGCCACCGCGGCGGCGATCAGGACGTACGCCAGGCCGTCGACCGGGACGGCGTCGGGTTGGTTGCGCCCGGCCAGCGGCGTCGCGAAGAAGCCGAGCGCCAGAAGGCCCGCGGCCAGGGCCAGGTCGGCCAGGACACCGCTCAGCGTCCAGACCGACCGCCGATCGCGGGTTCCGCCCGCCAGCACCGGCTCCATGCGATCAGAGGATGTCACGCGCGCGCAGGTACGCGGCGGTCAGCGCGGCGAACGCGACCAGGTACCCGGCCACGACCAGCGCGGCCTGGCCACCGCCCACGACCGCCTCCACTCCGGGCGTGTCGGCCGGCGCACCGAGCGCCGCCACCAGCGAACCGGTGTTGGGTCCGGGCATACCCTTCTGCGCCTGCGCGACCCAGTCCAGGAGCGGGGCCGCGATGGACGCGAGCAGGTTCTGCACGGCGAGCATGAAGACCAGCCCGAGACCGACCGGCAGCGCGACGCCGCGCATGAGCACCGCCAGCAGGCCGCCGAGCGTGGCCCACATGGCCGCGACCAGCCAGCCCCCGGCCACGCCGAGCAGGAGGTCGCCGGCCGAAGGCCAGTTCGCCGGCTGGGCCTCGACCGCGGCGATCACCGCGCTGGCGATCGCGCCGGCCGCGAAGACGGCCAGTACGAAGACCAGGGCGCCGACGGCCAGGGTGAGCAGCTTGCCGCCGAGCACCGCCAGGCGGGACGGTCCCTGCGTCAGCACGGTCTTCCAGGTGCCCCAGCCGTACTCGCTGCCGACCGTCAGCACCCCGAAGATCAGCACAATGGCACCCATGAAGACCGGCAGGCCGGCCAGCGAGTTGCCGACGAGCTCGGCCGGCAGCATCGCGGCCAGCCCGCGATCCGCCCGCGGTCCGTCCGTCCCGCCGGCGTAGCCGGCGTACGGGATGAGATAGGTGAAGGTCAGGCTGAGCACGACCGCCACCGCGAGCAGCAACCAGGATGCCGGGCGGCGGACCGTCTTGATCAATTCTGCCGGGAAGCTACCGCGCATGGTTCGGCCCTCCGTTCGTGAGCTCGAGAAACACCTGCTCCAGATCCCGTTCCTGCACCCGCAGCTCGCTGACCGCGATTCCGGCCGCCACCAGCTCCGTGTTGATCCAGGCCGCCCGGTCGGGCTCGACCGACAGCCGCAGCGCGCCGTCGACCTGCCGTACCCGGTCGGTTCCGAGCAGGGCGCGGGCCCGGTCCGCGGCCCGGTCCGCCGGAGCCGCGACCACCCGCAGGTCGGCCGCGCCGCGCAGCTCCGCCACCGTGCTCTCGGCGACCAGCCGGCCGTTGGCGATCACCCCGACCCGGTCGCAGATCTGCTGCACCTCGCCGAGCAGGTGGCTGGAGAGCAGCACGGTGCATCCGGCGGCACCGAGCCGGCGGATGAGCGCCCGCATGTCGGCCATCCCGGCCGGGTCGAGGCCGTTGGTCGGCTCGTCGAGGATGAGCAGCCGCGGGTCCTTGAGCAGCGCGGCGGCCACGCCGAGGCGCTGCTTCATGCCGAGCGAGTACGTGTCGTACCGGTCGCCGGCCCGGCCTGCCAGGTCGACCAGATCGAGCACGACGTCGATCCGGACCGCGCTCGTACCCGTGTAGCGGGCCAGTACGCGCAGGTTGTCGCGGCCGGACAGATAGGGATAGAAGGCGGGGCCCTCGATGAGCGCGCCGACGCCGTCGAGGCGGCCGGGCGGCTCGCCGAGCACCCGTACGGACCCGGATGTGGGCCGGACCAG
>DASVMV010000164.1:0-3714 GCA_036384155.1 Micromonosporaceae bacterium | reverse complement strand
CGCTGTCGCCGACGGGCGACGGGCCGGTGGCCAGCTGCTCGTCGGCCGGTGCGCGGTCGGGCGCGGGTCGGGGCGGCTGGAAGACGCCGACCCGGCCCTGGCCGGGGCTGGTGACCAGGGCCGGGTCGAGGGCGACCTCGTCCAGCTCCTCGGCCTCCGGGTAGTCGAACGATCGCGCTCGGTTACCGTACGGCCCGGCGTGGCTCCCGGCCGGAGATCCCGGCGTGGAAGAGCGACTCATGCGACCGCCTCACCCGCGTCGTTCTTCTGCCCGATCGGGGTACGCCCGGTCATGCCAGTTCCTCCCGGATCCTGATCCGGCTCGCCACCAGGCGCGGGTCGCGCAGCTCGGCGGCCGGCTCCCGGGTGCGTCGCCAGTCCGTCAGCGCGGTGCGGATGACCATGCGCGCCGGCCGGTCCGGATCGACGTACCGGAAGATGAACGAGGTGGTCACGATGGCCAGCGAGATCTCCCAGGCCGGGAAGAGCTCCACCTGGAACGTGAACAGCCAGTGGATGAACATGTAGAGCGGTACGAGCAGCATGAACAGGCCGTACTGCGCATACGGCAGGTGGACGGGAAGCGTGTAGCCGGGCGGCCCGAGATAGACCAGGCGGGCCCGGTAGATGTCGTCGTCGGTGCGCAGCCGCATTGTCGCCGGCGCCTATTCGAAGATCAGATTGATGAGGTAGTCGCCGACGAAGAAGAGTGTGGCGGCGCCGGCGATGAAAGCCAGGCCCACGATGGCGATGGCCGAGCTGGTCAGCACCTTGGAGATCTCGCCCCGGCTGGCGCGGCCGATGAAGATGACACCGAGCACGGCGAGCAGGATCGGCGCGATCTTGCTGGCGAAGTAGGTGACGACACCTTCGGTGTCGATGCCCTTCGGCGCCGGCTCGGCGAGTGGAGTCGACGCCAGGGTGTGGAGCGCGTGGCCGACGGCGGACGACGCCGTCCCCATGAGCTCGATGGCGATCACTGGAAACCTCCCCATGTCGCGGCCGGCGGCGCCGCGGTGGTGCAGTAGGCATGCCTGGCGGGATGGTGCTCACGGGTGCAGCGCCGACGCTGTGCCCGTCGCCCACCACGGAGAGTGGTGAGCTTTGGGGGATTTTTCCCGCTTCGGCCCTCCCTCCAGGCTTCGCCATCTCAATGCTGGGCAATTCCAAAGCGTACGGCCCGGCCACCTTTGCGACAACCCGCGAAGAGTCGACCCGATCGGGCCCCGACGACCGATCGTACACCTGTTCCAATTGCCTTGTCAGTGGCCTTCTGTGCGGTGCCGGCCGGGGCCGCCGGAAGCCCTGCTCGCGACCGGTACGGTCTAGTCGTGACCGATCTGGTACGGGCGCAGGCCCCGGTGGTGATGGGCGTCCTCAACGTCACGCCCGACTCCTTCTCCGACGGCGGCAGATACTCCGATCTCGACGCCGCCGTCGGACACGGAGTGCGGCTGCGGGAGGACGGCGCGGACCTCGTGGACGTGGGCGGTGAGTCCACCCGCCCGGGGGCGGACCGGGTCGACGCGGAAACCGAGACCGCCCGGGTGCTGCCGGTCATCCGCGAGCTGACCGCGGCCGGCATCCCGGTCAGCATCGACACCAGTCGCGCCCGAGTGGCCGAGGCGGCCATCGCCGCCGGCGCGGACGTGGTGAACGACGTCTCGGGCGGCCTCGCCGACCCGGACATGGCCCGGGTGGTCCGGGACGCCGGCTGTCCCTGGGTGCTCATGCACTGGCGTGGGCACTCGCGCCAGATGCGCGATCTGGCCACCTACACCGACGTGGTCGCCGACGTCCGGGCCGAGCTGGCCCAGCGGGTCGACGAGGCGCTGGCCGCCGGGGTCGCGCCCGACCGGATCATCGTCGACCCGGGGCTCGGCTTCGCCAAGACCGCCGCGCACAACTGGGAGCTCAGCGCCCGCCTTCCCGAACTGCTGAAACTCGGCTTCCCGCTGCTCTTCGGATCGAGCCGCAAGTCGTACCTGGGCCGCCTGCTCGCCGACGCCGACGGCAACCCCCGGCCGACCAGCGGCCGGGAGGCGGCCACCATCGCCACCAGCGTGCTCGCGGTGGCGGCCGGCGCCTGGGGGGTACGGGTGCACGACGTCCGCGGCACCGCCGACGCCCTCGCCGTCTGGCGCGCCACCGGCAGCCCCCGGCTGACGTCGGCGCCCGGCGCCGTCGTCAGAAGCACCGCCACCCGCCCGCACGGACGCCAGGGAGAACGATGACCGACCGGATCCAGCTGACCGGGCTGCGGGCGCGCGGCCGGCACGGCGTCTACGACTTCGAGCGGGCCCAGGGCCAGGAATTCGTGGTCGACGCCGTCCTCGAACTCGACCTCGCCCCGGCCGCGCGCTCGGACGAGGTGACCGACACCGTCCACTACGGCGAGCTGGCCGAGCGGCTGGTCGCGGTGCTCACCGGGGAGCCGGTCAACCTGATCGAGACGCTCGCCGACCGGCTGCTCGCGGTCTGCCTGGCCGAACCCCTGGTCAATGCCGCGACGGTCACCGTGCACAAGCCGGAGGCCCCCATCCCGCACACCTTCCGGGACGTGGCGGTGACGATGCGGCGTACCCGATGACCCGGGCCGTGCTGTCGATCGGCAGCAACCTGGGCGACCGGCTGGCCCACCTGCGCTCGGCGGTGGCCGGGCTCGGGGACGCGGTCCTGGTGGTCTCCGGGATCTACGAGACTCCACCGTGGGGGGACACCGACCAGCCGGCGTACCTGAACGCGGCGGTGCTGGTCGCGGACCCGGCGGCGACGCCGCGGGACTGGCTGGAGCGCGCCCGGGCCGCGGAGAACGCGGCCGGACGGACCCGCGACCCCGAGCGCCGGTTCGGGCCGCGCACCCTGGACGTGGACGTCATCGCGGTCTGGGACGACACGGGGGAGCCGGTGCTCAGCGGCGATCCCGAGCTGACCCTCCCGCACCCCCGCGCCCACCTGCGCGCCTTCGTGCTGCGGCCGTGGATCGACATCGAGCCGCACGGTCGGCTGCCCGGGCACGGCTGGCTGACCGACCTGCTCAACGCCGAGCCACTGGCCGGCGACGCCCTGGAACTCAGTCCTCGGCCGGATCTGGCGATAGAGTCGGACACATGACCCAGTGGAGCCGGACGGCATGACCCAGGCGCAGTCCCCGCGCGACCCTCACCGCTTCCGGATGGGTCCCACCCGGATCTCCACCCTGGTGGTGGCCGGCCTTGCCGCCGCCGCGGTGGCCTGGCTGCTGATCAGCAGCTTCTACTACGACGTCGCGCCGAACCTGCCCTGGTTGCCGGTGATCACGCTGGCCACGCTGGCCGTGCTGGAGGGGTACGCGGCGGTCAACACCCGCAACCGGATCGAGCGCCGACCCGGCCGTGATCCGGTCAACCCGTTGCTGGTCGCCCGGTTCGTCGTGCTGGCCAAGGCCTCCGCGCTGGCCGGCGCGATCTTCGCCGGCTTCTACGCCGGGATCACCGGGTGGCTCTTCATCGAGCGGACCAACGCCGCGGTCGGCGACCGGCCGGCCGCCGGGGCCGGGCTGCTCGCCTCGCTCGCCCTCGTCGCCGGCGCGCTCTGGCTGGAGCGGTCCTGCCGGGTTCCGGAGCAGGAGGACGACGAGGACCGGGAGCCCGGCGACCGGGAAACCCCGCGCGGCCGCCTCTGATCAGGGGTTCCCAGCACGCCGCGCCCGCAGGTACCGTCCCTGGCGACCGG
>DASVMV010000163.1:0-1871 GCA_036384155.1 Micromonosporaceae bacterium | reverse complement strand
GAACCCGCCCGGACGCCCAGGCCAACAGCGCCGCGCCGGCCGCCGCCGCGGCGCACACCGGCCACAGCAGGCCCGGCGCGGCGGTGTAGACCATCGCGCCGAGCGGCGGGGCGAGCATGGTTCCGCTGGTGGCGGCACCAGAGTAAAGGCCCTGGTAGCGGCCGGCCAGGCCGGACGGCGCTGCGTCCAGGACGCGGGCGGTCGCCGTGGTCTTGTACAGGATCTCGCCCGCGGTGACGATCATCATCGCGGTGATCGCAGCCCACAGCGCCGGGCCTAGCCCGAAAACCGCGAACCCCGCTGCGACCAGGCCGTAGCCGGCGACGATGATGCCGGTGGCCGGCAACCGGCCCAGGGCCAGCGTCACCGGGATCTCCAGCACGAGGATCACGCCGGAGCCTGCCGCGATCAGCGCGGCGTACAGCCCGACCGGCTGGCCCTGGTCGCGCAGGAAGACCGGCAGGGTCGAATACAGCTGCCGGTAGACGATGTCGACGACGACCACCGCCGGCAGGAAGAGCAGCAGCGATCGGTCCGCGCGGAGGCAGGGCCACAGCGCCCGCGGCCGGGCGGCCGCACGCGACGTCGAGGGTTCGGCGGGCAGCATCCGCGCTGTCACCGCCCGTACGGCCAGCGTGACGACACCGTCGATCACGAACAACAGGCTGAAGTCGTACGTGGACAGCAGGGCGCCGAGCGGCGGGCCGATGACGCAGCCGGCGTTGAACGCCGCCCGGGTTATCGCGATCGCCCGCCGGCGCTCACCGGGCGGTACCGCGACCGCCACCAGCGCCCCCTGCGCGACAACCGCCGTCGCCGCGCCATAGGAGATCAGCGGTACGGCGACGGCGAGCACGGGAACCGGCAGCCATGGGATGGCCACCGTGCCCAGGCCCGCGGCGCCGGAGGCGAACAGCAGCGTCCGCCGGTGGCCGAACCGGTCGCCGAACCACCCGCCGGTGAAGTTCCCGGCGAGCATGCCGACGCCCATCCCTCCTGCGATGACGCCGGCCAGTCCGAGGGAGAGCCCGCGAGGCCCGGTGAGATACAGGAACAGGAAGAAGTAGACGAATGAGCCGGCGGCGTTGGCGAAGCGGCTGGCCGCCAGGATCCACACCACGCGAGGGATGTCACGCACGGGCACTCCCGGTCAGTTCCTAGTGGGAACTCACTATAGGCGGCTCGGGTTCCGCGTACGTCGCCGCATGTGCTCAGCCCCAGCCGTAGTCCGTGTGCAAGGCCCGCGCCACCGCATCGAACCGCCTGCGGTCGAGCACCGCGCCCTCCCGGCGGATGCCTTCTTCGTCCACCTCCAGCACCCGGTCCAGCCGTACCCAGCTCGGCCGGGCCTGCCGGTCCCATGCGCCGGGGCCCAGCGCGAACCAGTGCCGCTGCCCGTCGCGTTCCGGTTGGCTGGAGAGCATGAGTCCCAACAGAACCCGGCCCTCCCGGCCCACCACGAGTACCGGACGGTCCTTGCCCCGCGCCGGCTCGTCCTCGTACGCCACCCACGTCCAGACGATCTCGCCCGGATCCGCCGCCCCGTCGAGATGCGGCGCGTACACCAGGCGCCGCCCGCGTACCGGGACCGTGGTCGGCTCGGCTGGCCCGAGCGGCCGTCGCTGTCGGGGGACGCGGGTCCGGTTGGCGGTCGCCAGCCGGCCGAGCCTGTCGGCGACGCCTTTCCAAAGACGAGACATGGATGGACAGCCTAGCCAGTGGTCTCCGGGTGCGAAGACGCCGCTGGCCGGGTCCCGTGGTGGGGACCCGGCCAGCGGCGTCATGTCGGTTGGTTGAGGGATCAGCTGTTCCAGTTGTCGGCCACGAGGTCAGCGGCCTGCTGTTCCCACTTGGCGTAGGCGTCCGGGTAG
>DASVMV010000162.1:0-3492 GCA_036384155.1 Micromonosporaceae bacterium | reverse complement strand
CTTCCGCTGGACCACCAAGCGCGACGGGTGAGGCGACGCCCTGCTGGGCGCCGCCCTGAACGCCCCGGACGGCGTGACGCCCCCGGCCGACGGCCGGGGGCGTCAGGCGACGGCTCAGTACGTGTAGAAGCCCTTGCCGGTCTTGCGGCCCAGGTCGCCGGCGGTGACCATGCGCTGGAGCAGCTCCGGCGGGAAGAACTTCTCGTCCGCGGTGTCGGTGTAGATGTTCTTCGAGGCGTGCAGCAGCACGTCCACGCCGGTCAGGTCGGTGGTGGCCAGCGGGCCCATGGCGTGCCCGAAGCCGAGCCGGCAGGCGGTGTCCAGGTCCTCGGCCGACACGACGCCGGACTCGACCAGCTTGACCGCCTCGACGACCAGCGCGGCGATCAGCCGGGTGGTGACGAAGCCGGCGATGTCCCGGTTGACCACCACGACCGTCTTGCCGATCTCCTCGGCGAACGCCTTCACCGTCGCCAGGGTCTCGTCGCTGGTCTTGTAGCCGCGGACCAGCTCGCAGAGCTTCATCATCGGGACCGGCGAGAAGAAGTGGGTGCCGACGACCGCCTCCGGGCGCTCGGTCACCGCGGCGATCTGGGTGACCGGAATGGCCGAGGTGTTGGTGGCCAGTACCGCGTCCGCCTTGCAGATCTTGTCCAGCGCGCGGAACACCTCGTGCTTGATCTCCAGCCGCTCGAAGACCGCCTCGACCACGATGTCCGCGTCTGCGGCCGCCTCGAGGTCGGTGGTCGGGGTGATCCGGCCCAGCGCCGCCTCGACCTCGGACGCCTCGATCTTGCCCTTCTCGGCGAACTTCTCCAGCGACTTCGGATGCCGTCGACGCCCCGCTTGGTGGCCGCGTCGTCCAGGTCCCGCAGCGTCACCTGCCAGCCCGCCTGCGCCGCCACCTGGGCGATACCCGAGCCCATCAGCCCGGCACCGACGACCGCGAGTCGACCCGCCATCTGCTTCTCCCTCGCCTGAATGAGTGTCTGCCAGCACCCTAGTCGGCGAGCCTGAACGACGACTAAGCGGTCAGATCTCCAGGGCGGGCTCCTCCGGCACGGTGCCGCGTTCCACGGCCACGCCGAGCGCCCGCAGGTCGGCGACGAAGTCCGGGTAGCCCCGGTCCACGTGGTGCACGTGGGAGACCTCGGTGACCCCGTCCGCGCAGAGCCCGGCGATGATCAGGCCGGCGCCGGCCCGGATGTCGGTGGCCCGGACCGGGGCGCCGGAGAGGCGGTCGCGGCCGCAGACCAGGGCGTGGTGGCCGTCGGTCTTGATGTCCGCGCCGAGCCGCATCATCTCGTTGGCGAACATGAACCGGCCGTCGAAGATGTTCTCGGTGATCAGCGACGCGCCGTCGCTCACCGCGGCCAGGCCGATCGCCATCGGCAGCAGGTCCGTGGCGAAACCCGGGAACGGCAGGGTCACCACGTCCACCGCCGTCGGCCGGTCGTCCATGCGTACCCGGAAGGCGTCGCCGCGGGTCTCCACCAGGCCGCCCGCCGAGATGAGCTTGTCCAGCGCGACCTCGAGGAACGCCGGGTCGATCCCGGTCACCGTGACGTCGCCGCGGGTCATCGCGGCGGCGAACGCCCAGGTCCCGGCGACGATCCGATCCCCCACCGTGGCGTGCCGGACGGGGCGCAGCTCCGGCACCCCGACGATGCGCAGGGTGGAGGTGCCGGCTCCCTCGATCCGCGCCCCCATCTCGTTGAGCATGGTGCAGATGTCGACGATCTCGGGCTCCCGCGCGGCGTTGTCGATCACCGTGGTCCCCCGGGCCAGCACGGCCGCCATCACCAGGTTCTCGGTCGCGCCGACGCTGGGGAAGTCCAGCACGATGTCCGCGCCGTGCAGCCCGTCCGGCGCGGCGGCGATGACGAAGCCGTGCTCGCCGGAGATGTCCGCGCCCATCCGGGTCAGGCCGGCGATGTGCATGTCCAGGCCGCGGGACCCGATCGCGTCGCCGCCGGGGTGGGCCACCCGCACGTACCCACGGCGGGCCAGCAGCGGGCCGAGCACGCAGATCGACGCGCGCAGCCGCCGGACCAGGTCGTAGTCGGCCTCGGCGCCCGGCTGTTCCGGCACGTCGATGACGACCGACCGGGACCGCTCCACCCCACCCCGGGCCACCATCGGGTCGACTGGGTCGTCGGCGGCGAACCGGACGCCGCAGCCGAGCCGGCGCAACACCTCGCCCATGATCGCAATGTCGGTGATCCGGGGCACGTTCGTGATCACGCTCCGGCCGGGGGCGAGCAGCGCGGCGGCCATCAGCTTGAGCGCCGAGTTCTTCGCACCGACCACGTGCACCGTGCCGGCCAGCCGCGCCTCACCGTGCACCCGGATGACGTCGACGTCGTTGAGCGCCGCGTCGCCGGCGTCGCCGGGACCCACCCCGGCGGGCCATCGGGTCGCGCCCGGCCGCGCCGGGATGGTCAGGTCCGGTATCCGTAGGCTGTGCGTCATGGCCGTCCACCTCACGCGCATCTACACCAAGGCCGGCGACGCCGGCATGACCAGGCTGAGCAACAACGAGCAGGTGCCGAAGACCGATCCACGGATCGCCGCGTACGCGGATGTCGACGAGTGCAACGCGGCGATCGGCGTCGCACTCGCGCTCGGGCAGCTCGACGACGAGCTGCGGGCGGTGCTGGGGTCCATCCAGAACGACATGTTCGATGTCGGCGCCGACCTTGCCACCCCGGTCGAGCCGAACCCGGCGTACCCGCCGCTGCGGGTCACCGAGGAGTACGTGGAGCGCCTCGAGGGCTGGTGCGACGAGTACAACGCACGCCTGAGCAAGCTCGACTCCTTCATCCTCCCCGGCGGCACCCCTGGCGCGGCGCTGCTGCACGTGGCACGGACGATCGCCCGGCGCGCCGAGCGTGCGGCGTGGGCCCTGGTCGCGCACGACCCCGATCGGACCAGCTCCCTTCCGGCAAAGTATCTCAACCGGCTCTCCGATCTGCTCTTTATCCTGTCAAGAACGGCAAATCCGGATGGAGATGTGCTATGGGTGCCGGGCGGGAAGCGCTGACCGTCGGCGCCCTGCACCACGTCGAGGTCTGGGTGCCGGACCTCGAGGCGGCCCGGTGCAGCTGGGGCTGGCTCCTCGGCGAGCTGGGCTGGACGCCGTTCCAGGACTGGCCGGCCGGCCGGTCCTGGCGGCTCGGCCCCACCTATCTGGTGCTGGAGAAGTCCCCGGCGCTCTCCGGGCGGGTGCACGACCGGCTCGCGCCGGGGCTCAACCACCTGGCCTTCCACGCCGGTCCGCCGGGCGCGGTGGACCGGCTCGTCGCCGCCGCCCCGACCCACGGGTGGGCCCTGCTCTTCCCCGACCGGCACCCGCACGCCGGCGGCCCCGGCACGTACGCGGCCTACCTGGCCGACGGGCAGGGCTACGAGGTCGAACTGGTCGCCTCGGTCGACTAGACGCCGCTGGCCGGCACCCCGTCAGGGGTGCCGGCCAGCGGAGATGTTCGGTTG
>DASVMV010000161.1:0-4578 GCA_036384155.1 Micromonosporaceae bacterium | reverse complement strand
CACAGCGCCAGTAGCGCAGCCACCGCGGCCAGCGCCAGTGTCCAGGGTCGGCGCTGGTCGCTCGCCGCCCAGCGTCGCCACCGCTCGCCGTCGGGCCGGCGCCGCCGCGCCGCGCGACGTCGCACCGCGCGCTCCAGTCGGCGACCCATCAGCGCGAGCAATGCCGGCAGCAGCGTCAGGGACGCCGCCATCGTAGCCAGCACGGTCAGGGCGACCGCCACGGCCACGCCCTGCAGCGAGCCGAGCCCGAGGACGACCAGCCCCAGCAGCGCGATGATGACCGTGCAGCCGGCGAAGAAGACGGTTCGGCCGGCGGTGTCCACGGCCCGGCGGCCCGCGTCCTCGGAAGTGGCGCCACGCAGCAGCTCGGCGCGGTACCGGGAGAACAGCAGCAGCGCGTAGTCGATGCCCACGCCGAGCCCCACCAGCACCATCAACGGCGTGGTGAAGTCGGCCACGGTCGCGGCGTGCGAGGCCAGCACCAGCAGCCCGATCGCGCTGCCCACCGCGAACACGGCCACCACGATCGGCAGGCTGGCGGCCAGCGCCGAACCGAACAGCAGCACCAGGATCACCAGGGCGGCGAGCAGGCCGACGCCCTCGGCCGGGCCGCCGCCGCTCTCCTGCGCGCCGCGGACGGCCTCGCCGCCCAGCTCGACCCGCAGGCCGTCGCCCGCGCTCGACCGCGCGGTGTCGACGATCGTGCGGACGTCCTCGGCGGGCACGTCCTGCGCCTGACCGTCCAGGGTGACCGTGGCGTACCCGACGGTGCCGTCGCGCGAGACGGCGGCCGGATCGTCATACGGGCTGCGTACGTCCGCCACGTGCGGCAGCGCCCGCACCCGGTCGAGCATGTCCTCGACGCGGCGCTCCGTGCCGGCCGCGGCCAGCCCGTCCGGGTCGGCCAGCACGACCTGCACGGTCGTGCCCGCCTGCACCGGCGACCGCTCCCGCAGCGTGTCGAGCGCGGCCTGCGATTCGGTGCCGGGTAATGAGAAGTCGTTGTGGTAGTCGGCGCCGACGGCGCGGCCGGCGAGCGTGACGCCGACGAGGATCGCGAGCCAGGCGGCCACCGCCCACCACCGGCGCCGGTACGCCCAGCCGGCCAGCCTTTCGAAGCCGCTGGTACCCGCTCGCGCCCGCGTCTGTACTGTCTCGGCCATCGCGGCCCGCCCCTTCTAAGCGTCGACTCAGTCGTCAGGCCCGACGCTAAGAACGCCCGGCGCTCCGCCGTAACCCACCGCGGAATGATCTGCGACTACCTCCTGGGAGGTACGCCCCTTACCACTCGGGGCGGTTCGCATCCGGGTTTCCCCCGACTACGATCAAGATCGTGAACGGTCGGTACCGCACCGCCGATGTCGGCCTCGCCGCCGCCGTGCTCGCGCTGACCGTGGCGATGCTGGAAGGTGGCGGGTTCGGCGACCCAACGTCGGGTTCGCGAGCGCTCGACGTCCTGGGCCTGGTGCTCGCGGCGGCCGCCTCGCTGCCGCTGGCGGCCCGCCGCCGCGCGCCGCTCGCCGCGTACGCGGTCATTTGCGCGGCCAGCGTGGCGCTGTTCGCGTTGCGGTACCCGCTGGACGTCCCATTCGGCGCGGTGGCAGCGGTGTACTCCGTCGCGTACACCTACGGCGGCGACTCGCGGCCGACGCATCGGGCGGCGGCGATGGCATCGGCGGGCGGGTTCGTGCCGGCCACCGCCGCGGCCTACGCGACCGCCGGGCGATCTCCGACCACTCTGCTGCCGGAGCTGCTCTTCTGGGCGGTGGTGTTCGTCGGGGTGTGGCTCGCCGGCGACCGGGCCCGGCTGCGCCGCGAGCAGCTCACCGAGCTGGAGCAGCGGGCCCGACGCACCGAGCGGGAGGCGGAGCGCGAGCGACGGCTGGCCGCCGCCGAGGAGCGCACCCGCATCGCCCGCGAGCTGCACGACTCCGCCGGGCACGCGATCAACGTGATTCTCGTGCAGGCCGGCGCGGCCCGACTGCTGCAGCGGCGCGACCCGGAGCGTTCCCAGCGCGCGATCGCCACGATCGAACAGGTGGCGCGGGAGACGATCGGCGAGATCGACCGGCTCGTGCGCGCCCTGCGTGACGACAAGGTGGCCACACCGCCGGTGGCCACCGACCCTGGGGCGCTGGCCGAGCTCGTGGCCCGGCACCGCGCCACCGGGTTGGCCGTCGACGGCGAGCTGGGACTACCGCCGCGGCCGCTGCCACCCAGCGTCTCCTGGGCCGCGTACCGGATCCTCCAGGAGGCGCTGACCAACGCGGCCCGGCACGGTTGCGGCGACGCACAGGTGGCCGTGGAGTACCGAGCCGAGGCCGTCGAGATCACCGTGGCCAACCCCACCACGGCCCACAACACCACGCTGGGCGGCGGCCACGGGATCGTCGGCATGCGGGAACGGGCCGTGCTGCTGGGCGGGCGACTGGAGGCGACCATGGATCGCGGCGAGTTCCGGTTGTACGCCTGGCTGCCGTACGGCGAGCGGACCGAGCCTGACCCGGGTGCCACCGGGGACGAGCCGGCTCGCGCAGCGGTCGACGAGGCGTCCGCGTGACACCTCCGCTGCGCGTGCTCGTCGCCGACGATGACGACCTCATGCGTGCCGGGCTGCGCGCGGTCCTGGCCAGTGACGACACCATCCACGTCGTGGCCGAGGCCGCCGACGGCCGGGAGGCGATCCGACAGACCCGCGCCACCCGGCCCCACGTCGTGCTCATGGACGTGCGGATGCCCAACCTGGACGGGATCGCGGCCACCCGTGAGATCGTGACCGCGGTGCCGTCGACGCGCATCCTCATGCTCACCACGTTCGAGGACGACGACTATGTGTTCGGGGCCCTCAGCGCCGGCGCCTCCGGCTTCCTCCTCAAACGCACTCAGCCGGAGCAGCTGATCGCCGCGATCCACGTCATCGCCGCCGGCGAGTCGTTGCTGTCGCCGTCCGTGACCCGCACGGTGATCGACCGGATGGCCCGCCAGCCCCGGCCGGATCCGGCCGCCGGCCGCCGCCTGCGCGACCTGACGCCGCGCGAGCGGGAGATTCTCCAGCACGTCGCACGCGGACTGTCCAACCAGGAGATCGCCGCTGCCGTGTTCGTTGAGGAGTCCACGGTCAAGACGCACATGAAGCGGATCCTCGCCAAGCTCGGCCTGCGCGACCGGGTCCAGGCCGTGATCCTCGGTTACGAGACGGGTCTGGTACGCCCCGGAGAGCATCCACTCCCCTAACGCCAGGGACGACAACCCCGTCCGGTCGCCGAACAACGCCATGGCGGCGTCGAGGATCTGCGCAATGGCTGCCACTACAGGTGTTGTAAGGGAACACTACAGCTGTAGTAACATGTCGTGCATGCGAGGAACGGCGGCGATCATCGGTGGGGGCATCGGCGGGCTGGCGGCGGCCCGGGCGCTGTACGACAGCGGGTGGGAGGTGACGCTGCACGAGCGGGAGGCCGGGCTTTCCGGCGCCGGAACGGCGCTGGGCATGTGGCCCTCGGCGCTGGCGGCGCTGGACCGCCTCGGTGTCGGCCGCGCCGTGCGCAGCCGGGGCACACCCCAGGAGGCTGCCACCTTTCTGCGGCCTGACGGAACGGCGATCGCCAGGCTGGACGTCGGCAGGATGACCCGGCGAGCCGGCGACCCCGTGTACCTGCTGTCGCGGCCGGCATTGCTGGACCTGCTGCTCGATGCGGCACCCCGGCTCGCCCTGCGGTTCGCCGAGCCAGTGGACGACATCGACTCGTTGCGGCACAAGTACGACGTGGTGGTCGCCGCCGACGGCATCTACAGCGGCACCCGCGCCCAGCTTTTCGGGACGAGGTACGAGGCCCGGTACTCCGGTGTCACGGCATGGCGCGGCTGGCTCAACGACCGTCCGACCACGACCATGACGGAGACCTGGGGGCGCGGTTCGAAGTTCGGCATCACGCCCCAGGAGGGCGGCCGCACGAACTGGTACGCCACCACCGTGTCACCCGAGCGCTCCTTCCGCCCCGGCCACGAGCTCGCCGCCCTACACGAGCTGTTCGCCTCCTGGCACGGCCCGGTGCGCTCCGTGCTGCCCGCGATCGAGGAGGACACAATCCTGCGGCACGACATCCACGTCGTTCCCCGGCTGTCGAGCTACGTACGCTCCAATGTGGCGCTGGTCGGCGACGCTGCCCACGCGATGTCGCCGGATCTCGGGCGGGGGGCCTGCGAAGCACTCATCGACGCCGTCACGCTGGCGGCCTGCCTGGTGTCGGCCGCCACGGTGGCCGATGGCCTGCGCGCCTACGACCGGCGGCGGCGCCGGCCCACACAACGGGTCGCCTCCGCCGCGGCCTTTATGTCCCGGCTCACCCGGTGGACGCGCGGCATGTGGCTGCGCGACGCCGTCCTCAAGCTGGCCCTGCACGTACCGCCGCCAAGCTGACCCGCGGTATCCGCGCCTGCGAAGACGCCGCTGGCCGGGTCCCGTGGTGGGGACCCGGCCAGCGGCGTCATGTCGGTTGGTTGAGGGATCAGCTGTTCCAGTTGTCGGCCACGAGGTCAGCGGCCTGCTGTTCCCACTTGGCGTAGGCGTCCGGGTAG
>DASVMV010000160.1:0-5230 GCA_036384155.1 Micromonosporaceae bacterium | reverse complement strand
CCGGCGCCCGCGAGCCCATCGGCCGGACGCCCGGCTCGATCCACCCCTGCGTCGCCCGCTGCCGGCCGGCCGCCGGCTGGCTGCCGGTCGCCGCCTCGGCGGCGGCGGTCGGTACCGGCTCGGCGAAGGCGCCGGTCGAGGCGCCGAGGACGTCGGGGCTGGTGTGCTCGAGCCGTTCGGACGGTTGCCGATGCCTCGGCGGCCCTCCGGTCGAGCCGCGCTGCGGGCCCAGCCGGTCACCGAGCGACTCACCCGGCTTGATCATGGCGCGGCCGCCGATCTGGCCGGACGGCTGGGACGCCGGCGCGGCGGCCGGCGGAGCCGACCGCTGGGTCGGCACCACGGCGTACGGGTCGGTGGCCAGGTGGGCCGGTGCCTTGCTGGCCAACGGCCCGGCGAGCAGGGTGCGCAGCATCGAACGCGCGGTGGTGACGTCCAAGCGATCGGCCGGGTCCTTCTCCAGCAGGCCGAAGAGTACGTCGGCGAGCACACCCGCCCGGCTCGACGGGGCGGGCGGGTCCTCGACCACCGCGTGCATCGTTTCGATCGGGTCGCCCTTGTCGAACGGCGGGCGCCCCTCGACCGCCGTGTACAGGGTCACGCCGAGAGAGAAGAGATCGCTGGGTGGGCCGAAGTCCTGGCCCATCGCCCGCTCGGGGGAGATGAAATGCGGCGAGCCGAGCACCATGCCGGGCGTGGTGAGCTGCACGTCGGTCGGCATCCGGGCCACGCCGAAGTCGGTCAGCACGCACCGTCCGTCGGCGCAGATCAGCACGTTGGCTGGCTTGACATCGCGGTGCAACACGCCGGCCGCGTGGGCCACCTCGAGCGCGCCGAGCAGGGCGATGCCGATCTTGGCGACCACCCGGGGGGGGACCGGGCCGTCCTCGATGACCATCTCGGCGAGGCTGCGCGCGTCGAGCAGTTCCATCACGATCCACGGCCGGCCGTCCTCGGTGACCACGTCGTAGACCTGGACCACGGCCGGGTGCTGCAGCGCGGCGGCTGCGCGCGCCTCGCGCAGCGTGCGTTCGTACATGGCGTCGCGGTCGCTGGGCGCGAGGCCGGTCGGCAGGATCACCTCTTTGACCGCCACGTCGCGGCGCAGCAGGGTGTCGCTCGCCCGCCACACCGTGCCCATGCCACCGTGCCCGACCGCCGCGCGCAGTGCGTACCGGCCGCCGATGGTGGCGCCGGGGGCCGCGCGCCGATTGGCAGGGCTGGCTGATCCGCCGCTCCACGTCGGTATCTGAGTCACAGCAAGAGCACCCGGGGTGATCGATGGCCAGGGACAGACAACCCCCCTATCTTGGGGCCTCGACGGCGAGAAGGGAAACCCACCCCTCGCCCAGCGGTTCTACCGGGCACCTACCATCCGGCTATGAGCGAACCCCGGCTGAGCGAATCCGGCTTTCCCATCAAGGCGGTCTACGAGCACGCCGACTTCCCGGACGACCTGGACGAGCGGATCGGCCGGCCGGGCGAGTACCCGTACACCCGGGGCGTGTATCCGACGATGTACACGACCCGGCCGTGGACGATGCGCCAGTACGCGGGCTTCGGCGCCGCGGCCGAATCCAACGCCCGCTACCACCAACTGCTGCGCGCCGGTACGACCGGCCTGTCGGTCGCGTTCGACCTGCCGACCCAGATGGGCTACGACTCGGACGACCCGACCGCGCACGGCGAGGTGGGCAAGGTCGGCGTGGCCATCGACTCGATCGACGACATGCGCCGGCTCTTCGACGGCATCCCACTGGACAAGGTGTCCACGTCGATGACGATCAATGCACCGGCGTCGCTGCTGCTGTTGCTCTATCAACTGGTGGCCGAGGAGAGCGGTGTGCCGGGCACGGCGCTCAACGGGACGATCCAGAACGACATCCTCAAGGAGTACATCGCCCGGGGGACGTACATCTTCCCGCCCAAGCCGTCCCTGCGGCTGGTGGCCGACACTTTTGGCTACTGCCGCAAGGAGGTGCCGAAGTGGAACACCATTTCCATCTCCGGCTACCACATGGCGGAGGCCGGCGCGTCGCCCGTTGAGGAGATCGCGTTCACACTGGCCAACGGCGTCGACTACGTACGGGCCGCGCTGGCCGCCGGGCTCGAGGTGGACGACTTCGCGCCCCGGCTGTCGTTCTTCTTCGTGGCCCGCACGACGCTGCTCGAAGAGGTGGCGAAGTTCCGCGCCGCCCGCCGGATCTGGGCCGACCTGATGCGCAACGAGTTCGGCGCGCAGGATCCGAAGTCGTGGATGCTGCGCTTCCACACCCAGACGGCCGGCGTGCAGCTCACCGCCCAGCAGCCCGAGGTGAACCTGATCCGGGTCGCGGTGCAGGCCCTCGGTGCCGTGCTCGGCGGCACCCAGTCGCTGCACACCAACAGCTTCGACGAGGCGATCGCGCTGCCCACCGAGAAGGCGGCCCGGCTGGCCCTGCGTACGCAGCAGGTGCTGGCGTACGAGACCGACCTGACCGCCACCGTGGACCCGTTCGCCGGCTCCTATGTGGTCGAGACGATGACGGCGGAGATCGAGCGGGCCAGCCGGGAGCTGATGGACCGGGTCTTCGAGCACGGTTCGGCGGTGGATGCCATCGAGGCCGGGTTCCAGAAGCGCGAGATCGAGTCGTCGGCGTACCGCGTCGCGCAGGAGATCGACTCCGGGGATCGAGTGGTCGTGGGGCTCAACCGGTTCGTGGTGGACGAGGAAGAGCCGTACGAGCCGCTGCGGGTCGACCCGGCGATCGAAGCGGCCCAGGCGCAGCGGTTGGCGGAGCTGCGGTCCGCGCGGGACCCGGCGGCGGTCGAGCGGGCGCTGACCGACCTGCGGGCGGCGGCCTCGGGTACGGACAACGTGCTCTACCCGATGAAGGAAGCGCTGCGCGCCAGGGCAACGGTCGGCGAGGTGTGCGGAGCGCTCCGGGAGATCTGGGGGACGTATCGCCCGGCGGACCGGTTCTGACGGACCGGTTCTGGCGGGCCGGGGTATGCCGGGGTCGGTTCGGGGTAAGCACGAGCCGTGGTTTCCCAAGCGGGCAGCATGCGGGAGCGGTATGTGTCACGGTAGACATGGACGCGTGCCATCGCCGTCACCCGTGTGAGCCATCGCTCGTCGGGCGGCCACTCCAATCCGGGGCAAATAGGGGCAAATCCCGGCTCGCGAATGGGTTCACGTGACCCGTGAAACCGTCACGCGTTGTAGGAGGTGTGGGGCACATGTCGGGGGCTGTCGGCGACGGACATGCGAGCCCACGCATATCTGAACGCTCCTACCAGGGGATTCGTAACGCAGCGCTATCCGATCACTACCGTAACGAGGTTGCGCAGCGTCACCGCCAGAGGTCTAGGCTGTCTGCTGTTGCGATCAATGACCCAATTACTACTAGTGATCGAGAACCCGACGTGACGAGTACGTTGACGCTGGCCTCTGCCGGCCAGCTGGCGTCCGCCTGGATCGAGACGCCGCCCGGAGCCGATCCGCTGCCCGGTCAGCTCGACCGATGGCTCGCCTCTCGCGGGGCCCATCTCGTCGGCGTACGTCGTCACATTCACGCCCACCCCGAGCTGTCCAACCAGGAGTTCGAGACCGCCGCCCTGGTGTCCCGGCAGCTCGTGGCCGCCGGGCTGACGCCCCGTTTCCTGCCGAGGGGCAACGGCGTCATCTGCGACATCGGCGAGGGGGACCGGGTGGTGGCGCTGCGCGCCGATCTCGACGCGCTGCCGATGCACGACGTCAAGGACGTGCCGTACCGGTCGACGGTCGACGGTGTCGCGCACGCCTGCGGCCACGACGTGCACACGACGGTGCTGCTCGGCGCGGGCTTGGCGCTCGCCCAGCTCGCGGAGCGCGGTGACCTGCCCGGGCGGGTGCGGCTGCTGTTCCAGCCGGCCGAGGAGCGAATACCGTCCGGGGCCCCCGAGGTGATCTCGGCCGGTGGCCTGCGCGACGTTGTGGCGGTCTTCGCCCTGCACTGCGCGCCGCAACTGCCCACCGGTCTGGTGGGCGTCCGCTCCGGCGCATTCACCGCCGCGGCCGACACCGTCGAGGTCAGACTCACCGGCCGGGGGGGCCACACCGCTCGACCCCACCTCACCGCGGATCTGGTGCACGCGCTGGGCCGGGTGATCGTCGACGTGCCGGCACTGCTTGGCCGGCGGGTCGACACCCGGGCCGGTCTGTCGTTGGTGTGGGGACGGGTGAACGCCGGCGAGGCGTACAACGCGATTCCCGACGAGGGCAGCGTCATGGGCACCCTGCGGGTGCTCAACCGGGACGCCTGGCGCGAGGCGCCGGCGCTGATCACCGAGCTGGTCCACCAGGCGGTGGCGGGCACGGGCGCCAAGGCCGAGGTGGTCTACACCCGCGGCGTGCCGCCCGTGGTCAACGATCGGCTGGCCTCCGCGATCATCGCCGGCGCGGCCGGTGCGGCGCTCGGCGCGGACCGCGTGGTCGAGGCCGAGATAAGCATGGGCGGCGAAGACTTCGCCTTCTACCTCGACCAGGTGCCGGGCGCGATGATCCGGCTGGGCACCGGCATACCGGGATCGGACGTGAAGCTCGACATCCACCAGCCCGGGTTCGACGTCGACGAGCGCAGCATCGGCTACGGCATTCGGATCATGGTGCACACCGCCCTCGCCGCACTCTCCGCCGGAACCTTCTGACCCGACGGCCGGTGATCCGGGTCGCCGGGGGGCTGCAGTTACTGCTCGGCGGGCGGCCCCGCAGCCGCCGGTGTTGCCGGCACCGCCCGCCGGCGCACCCGCCGGTACCACCACAGCGCGACCAGCGCAGGCCCGCCGAGCAGAACCAGCCACGGCAGCAGCGCACCCAGCAGGGTGAGCAGCACCTGGAGCGAGGCGACCAGCGCCCGCCAACCCGCGGCCAGCCCGGCGAGGAACCCGGTGCGCGGCTCATCGGCGACGGCGGAGCTGTCCCGGTCGAGCAGCACCAGCGTGATCGTGGATAGCGCGGTCAGGTCGTCAATGTGACGCTTCTTCGCTTCCAGCGATGCCAGGTCGGCCTCGCGCTTGGCCAGCTCGCCCTCGATCGAGATCAGCTCGCTGAGCGACTTGGCCTGCGCGAGCAACCGCCGGCCGGTGTCCACGCGGGCCTGCTGGGTGCCGATCCGGGCATCGAGGTCTAGCGCCTCCTCGGTGACGTCCTGCGTGCTGATCTCCCGCCGCTCCTCGTCGCCGAGCCCGGCCAATTGGCCGACGACCGCGG
>DASVMV010000159.1:0-3304 GCA_036384155.1 Micromonosporaceae bacterium | reverse complement strand
CTCCGGCGAGTCACGGGGACTGCGATGCCCGACGATGTCACGCGCAGCGGCATCCTGTCGAGACCTCATCGACATCTTTGACTTGCGTGACGCAGCCCATGGTCGGCCTCGATGATGCTCGACCACCTGGGCCACGGCGCGGCGGCGCAGGAGGTGCTGGCCGCCGTGGAAGCCACCTTGTGCGAGCCCGGCACGCGTACCCGCGACCTGGGCGGCACGGCCGACACGCGCGCGGTGACCCGGGCCCTCGTCGACGCGCTGCCGCACTGAGCGCAGACGACGATCCCGGATCCCGCCGCCGCGGGATCCGGGATCGTTCTGCCTAATTCAGATGGGGCGTGATGGTTCAGACCAGGGCCTTCTCCCGGGCCGGTGCGGGGGCGGCGAACGCCTCGCTCGGCGGGGTCCGGAAGGCGTGCACGAAGCCGGCCATCGACAGCAGCAGGAGCAGGCCGGCGCCGATGTACATGGCCAGCGCGCCCTGCGCCGCCTTCACGCCGAAC
The DNA here is from genome assembly GCA_036384155.1 of Micromonosporaceae bacterium. GTDB lineage: Bacteria > Actinomycetota > Actinomycetes > Mycobacteriales > Micromonosporaceae > DASVMV01. Next base: position 2,801 of record DASVMV010000159.1, on the reverse strand, counting down.
TCGCTGAAGCCGTACGAGGTGAGCAGCAGACCGCGCAGGGTCTCACCCTTGAAGACGGTGTCCCGCTGCTGGGAGACGTCGGCGAGCTGCTTCTGCAGGTCGGCCAGGTTCGGCGCGTTGCTCTTCTCGGCCTGGGCCACCTGCTCGCGCAGCTGGGTCTGCGGCGCGCCGAGGTCGGCGTAGGTCTGGCCGTTCGCGATCGACTTCAGGTGCAGCCCGATGAAGTTGTTGGCGTAGCACTCGGCCTGCTTGCCGGTGGTGAGCTTCTTGCCGGCGTTTGCGACGAGGCAGGGCGCCTGCTTCTCCTCGTCGGTCAGCTGCGCGGCCGGCTTGAACGTGATGTTCTGCTGGCTGAGCTGGTCGTGGACGTAGTTGTTGGCGAAGTTGGCGTTGGAGGTGAGGACGATACCCACAGCGAGGAGCAGGCCCGCGAGCGCCAGCCCTCCTACGCTGAACAGGATGTCCAAGGTACGACGCTTCACGGGGAGCCTCCTGCGGCTGCGAACGTGATGGAAAATGTTGACGTCCTCATAGTGGGAAATGGGGACCGGCCGCCAGTAGTGACGAACCCCCTGTACCGGCGGGACCTTCGCCCCTGTCCCGCCCGGGCCGTCCGACCGGGCCGTCCGACCGGGCCACTCGGGCCGGGCCACTCGGGCCGGGCCACTCGGGCCGGGCGGACCGGCGGGCCGTCAGCCCACCTTGAGCGCGTCCCGCAGGTCGGCCAGGCTGCCCGGCCGGCCGTAGAGGTAGCCCTGGGCTTGCGGGCAGCCGATCGCCACCACGGCGCGGTGCTGCGCCTCGGTCTCCACCCCTTCGGCGATCACGCCCAGCTCGAACGCCGCGGCCAGTTTGCTGACCATGTCGACGGTCGTCACGGCCCGCTCGTCGCCCTTGTCGAACCGGGCCACGAAGGACCGGTCGATCTTCAGTTCGGTGGCCGGGATCCGGTGCAGGTAGCTCAGCGACGAGTAGCCGGTGCCGAAGTCGTCGATCGCGATCCGAACGCCCAGTTGGCGCAGTTGGCGCAGCCGTTCCAACACGATCTCGGTGTCGTCGATGAGTGCGGTCTCGGTGAGTTCCAGGGTCAGGGCGTGCGGCGCCAGGCCGGCCTCGGCCGTCGCCCCGGCCACCGCGGTGACCACGTCCTCCCGGCGCAGGTGCACCGGCGCGATGTTGACCGCCACCGTCGTACCGGGAGCCAGCTCCTGCCAGCCGACGGCCGCCCGGCACGCCTCGTGCATGACCCACCGGTCGACCGCGGTCGCGAGACCGCTCTGCTCGGCCAGTGGCAGGAACCGCTCCGGCTGCATGAGGCCGCGCCGGGGATGCCGCCAGCGGACCAACGCCTCGGCGCTGCGCACCGTTCCGCTGGGCACGTCGACGATCGGCTGGAACTCCAGCTCCAGCTGCTCACGGCGCTCAAGAGCCTGGCGCAGATCGGCGATCAGCTCCGCCCTGGTCACCGCCGCCTCGCGCAGCGCCGACGTGCAGATCCGATACGCCGACTTGCCGGCCGCCTTGGCCGCGTACATCGCGATGTCGGCGTCCCGCAGCAGGTCGGCGTGCCCCGCGTGCTGGCGGCCGTACTCGGCGATCCCGATGCTCGCCGACGGGTGGACCCCGACCTCCTCGTCCGCCGCCGACGGCCCGGCCGCCGCCAGCATCCGCTGCGCGAGCCGCTCCGGCCCGCCGTCCGCGTGCGGCTCGACCAGTACGGCGAACTCGTCGCCGCCGACCCGCGCGAGCAACCCGTCGGCCCCCACCGCGTCGCGCATCCGGCTGGCCAGGCGCCGCAGCAGGGCGTCGCCGCTCGCGTGGCCGAACCGGTCGTTGACCTCTTTGAACCCGTCCAGGTCGAGCAGGAGGACGGCCGCCGGACGCTCGTCCCGGATGGCGCGGCGCAGCCGCCGGGTGAACAGCAGGCGGTTGGGCAGCCCGGTGAGCTGGTCCTCGTACGCCAGGCGCCGCATCCGCCAGGCGAGCACGTTGTTCTCGTACGCGGCCACGCCCTGCCGGATGGCCAGCGCGGCGAGCAGGGCCATGGCGGTTACGAAGATCGGCGTCGGAGACGACCCGGTGGGGCGCCGGACCAGCACTATCGACACGATCGCCCCGCCCACCGGCAGGTAGGGCAACGCGCCCCGCCACCAGGGCGCCGGTGCCAACATGGCCGGGTCGTCGCGGTTAGCGACCTCGGCCGGCGGCGGATAGCGGGTGGCAAGCGCGACGAGGAGAAAGCTGAGCGGCCAGCACACGGCCAGCAGGTCGCTGGGAGCGTACGTGCCCCGCGCCACGACCGAGACGTACACGGTGTCGGCGACGGCCCGGATCGCGAGGCTGGCCCCGATCAGGGTCAGCGCTCGCCACATCGGCCGGGAAGACGCAGCGACCGCCACGAGCACGGTCAACTGCGTCAGATCGAGCATCGGGTAGGCCATGCGGGCGGCCCGGGCCGGATCGGCGAACGGCACCGCCGACAGGTCGTCGAGTACGAGCAGCCAGCCGATCGGCACCAGCGACAGCCCGATGATGAGCCCGTCGAGCAGCGCCCGCATTCCGCCGAGGATGGTGACCGGTGCCGGACGGAAACTCAGCAGGGCGGCGATTCCAGAGACGGCGGCCACGGTGAACATGAGCGTGACGACCGGCCGGTGTGGTAACTGCCCCGTCGGATCGGTCGTCCGCGCCACGGTCCAGATGAGACGGCCGGCCGCGGAGAGAGCCATGGTGGCGGCCATCAGCAGCCAGAACCGTCGGGCCCACGCGGGATGCCGCCGGGCCGCGCCGGCGCAGCAGGC
>DASVMV010000158.1:0-1941 GCA_036384155.1 Micromonosporaceae bacterium | reverse complement strand
CACGCTTGCGGGCACGGTGCGCGGCGACGTGCGAACGGGTCGCGCAGCGCTCCGAGCAGAAGCGCCGGCAGCAGTTCGACGAGGTGTCCAGGTAGACGTTGCCGCACCGCTCGTCGGCGCAGACGCCGAAGCGCGCGCTGCCGTACTCGCACAGCCACACCGACAGCCCCCACGCGGCGCCGGCGAGGTATTCGGCGCTCACCGTGGCGCCTCGGCCGGTGACGTGCATGTGCCAATCGCTGGAGTCGTGGCCGGAGATGCGCGGCTGCACCGGAAACGCCGCCAACAGCCCGTTCAGTTCGGCCACGGCTTCCGCGTCGCGACCCGACGACCCGAGCTCGAAGACGTCCCGCAGGCGCTTCTGCGCCCGCCGGAAGGTCACCAGGTCGCGCTCGGCGACCTCTTCCCCCATCCAGGCGCTCTCCCCGCAGACCAGGGCCTTCACGTCGTCCAGGTCGCCCAGCGGCGCGTTGACGAGGTCGACCGCGGTGCGGGCGTACGCGTCGAAGTTCACTCGACAACCGTAAACGACCGGGCTGGGTGTCGGCCGGTTCGCCGGCCGGTCGCGCTCGGGACCACTGCCCAGGTCGCGCGTGGGCTGCGGTTAGGCTCCTGCCATGCTCCGTTCGGTCATCCTCGCCGCCTCCCGGTCATCCCGGGTCGAGCGGCTCGTCGAGACGGCCCCGTTCACCCGGGACGTCGTCCGTCGATTCGTCGCCGGCACCACAACCGACGACGCGCTGGTCACCACGCGGGAACTGGCGGCGGCCGGTCTGGCCATCTCCCTCGACCACCTCGGCGAGGACACCGTGCGGCCGGAGCAGGCCGCGTCGGTACGCGACGAGTACGTGACGCTGCTGTCCGCGCTCGCCGCCGCCGGGCTGACCCCGGCGGCCGAGGTCAGCGTCAAACTGTCGGCACTGGGCCAGAAGTTCGACGAGCAGTTGGCGTACGGCTCGGCGCAGGCGATCTGCGCCGCAGCGGCCGAGGCGGGCACCACCGTGACCCTCGACATGGAGGATCACACGACGACCGACTCGACGCTGGACATCCTGATGAAGTTGCGGCAGGACTACCCGGCCACCGGCGCCGTCCTTCAGGCGTACCTGCGCCGGACCGAGGCGGACTGCCGGGACCTGGCCACGCCGGGTTCCCGGGTGCGGTTGTGCAAGGGGGCCTACAAGGAGCCCGAGTCGGTGGCGTACCAGTCCGCGATCGATGTCGACAAGTCGTACGTGCGGTGCCTGAACATCCTGATGTCGGGCGCCGGCTATCCGATGCTGGCCACCCACGATCCACGCCTGATCGTGATCGGTGAGGACCGGGCCCGCTGGTTCGACCGGACCCCCGATCAGTTCGAGTTCCAGCTGCTGTACGGCATCCGGCCGCAGGAGCAGCTGCGCCTGGCGGGCGAGGGTTACACGGTGCGGGTCTACGTGCCCTACGGCACCGACTGGTACGGCTACCTCATGCGCCGCCTCGCCGAGCGCCCCGCGAACCTCGCCTTCTTCGCCCGCGCGCTGACGTCCCGGCGCTGACCGTGCGCCTCGTACGTCCGGGTGGTCGCGGCGTGACCGCGGAGGGTGATCCGGGCGGTCACGGGTCGGCCCGCCCTCGTAGCATGGTGCCGTGCGTCGCGTCCCCCCGCCGTGCGTTGCCCGCGCATCGCGATTCCGGCTGACCGGCGTCCTGCTCGTTGCGGCGACTCTCATCGCCCTCACCGCCGCGTCCTGCAACGAGCCCGACAAGCGGGTCGCCGTGGGACGCGCCGGTCTGGCCACCGTGGCCGAGATCGTCGACGCGCCCGCGACGGTGACAGCGCGTGCCGCGGCGACGGTCAGCACCCCCGCCGACGGCACGCTGGCCCTCCTGCGGGTGGGTCCGGGCGACCGGGTACGGGCTGGTCAGGTGCTCGCCGTCATCGACTCGCCGCAGGCGCAG
>DASVMV010000157.1:0-18758 GCA_036384155.1 Micromonosporaceae bacterium | reverse complement strand
GGAAGCCGCCGGCCGGCCGTTCGATCACCTGGGTGGCCTCGATCGAGCTGGCGGGTGAGCCCGACACCGGTGCTTCCGCCGGCGGGGACGCAAGCGGCGGGGACGCAGGCGACGCGGGCGCCGGCGCCGGGTCGCCGTCGCCGCCGTACGCCGGCTGGGCGTGTGCCGGCGGCAGCGGCTGGGTGGGAACGGCCGGGGACTGGGCGTACCCCTGCGGCTGGCCGTAGGCGGCTGGCTGCCCGTAGCCCTGGCCGTATTCCGCCGCCGGCTGGCCGGGCTGTCCGCCGTCCGCCGCCGGGTAGCCGGTCCGGCCCTGAACCGGCCGGCCGTAAAGCCCCGGTTCCCGCTTCGGCCGGGAAACGCGGTAGAGAGCCCGCCACACCTTGAAGACCGCCAGCGCCGCGATCGCGAGGATCGCACAGTACGCGACCCGGGTCAGGAGTCCGTTGAACGCGCCGCGGAATGCCGCGTCGGTCAGCCCACCGGCCAACCAGCCGAAGAAGGCCAGCACTGCGAACACCGCGGCCACCAGGTACTCACCGAGCGCGAGCTGGGTGATCAGCTTGGCCCGCCGCACCGGCGGCGGCAGGTGGGTGGCGAGCAGGACCGCCAGCACCGGCAACAGAACGGCGGCCAGGCCGGCGAAGTTGAAGAACGCCCCACCGGCCCGCCCCGCAAACGAGTCGCCGCCGGAGATCGGGACCAGCAGGTCGACCAGTCCGACGAGCAGGAGCAGGGCGTTGGCACTCAACAGCACGAGCGCGGCGGGCTCGCGGAGAGGGTTGGTTGTGTGGGTGGCCGGCGTAGCGTCGCGCGACGCCGGCTCGGGCTGGCTGGTCACGGCTCTCCTTTAGGACGAAGGCGGACATGGCGACGTGAGCCTAGTCTCCCCACCCGCACGGCGCCCGGCGGTGCGGCATCGGCGAGGATGGGCGGATGCGCATCGTCGTACTGGCCGGCGGCATCGGCGGCGCCCGCTTCCTGCTCGGGGTACGGGCGCACGCCCGGGCGGTCGGCGCGGAGGTGACCGCGATCGTCAACGTCGGCGACGACCTCATGCTGCACGGGCTGCGGATCTGTCCCGACCTGGACAGCGTCATGTACACCCTCGGCGGCGGCGCGGACGCCGAACGCGGCTGGGGCCGCGCCGGGGAGACCTGGACGGTCAAGGGGGAACTCGCCGCGTACGGCGCCGAGCCGACCTGGTTCGGACTGGGCGACAAGGACCTGGCCACCCATCTGGTACGGACCACGATGCTGAACGCCGGATACCCGCTGTCGGCCGTCACCGAGGCCCTGTGCACCCGCTGGCGGCCCGGCCTGCGGCTGCTCCCCGCCACCGATGACCGCCTGGAGACGCATGTTGTCGTGGACCTCGACGGGGAGCAGCGGGCGATCCACTTCCAGGAATGGTGGGTCCGCTACCGCGGCGACCTGCCCACCCACCGGTTCGTCTTCGTCGGCGCCGAGGCGGCGAAGCCGGCGGCCGGGGTCCTGGACGCTCTCGCCGAGGCCGACGTGGTGCTGCTGGCACCGAGCAACCCGGTGGTCAGCATCGCGCCCATCCTGGCCGTCCCCGGCCTGCGCGGCGCGTTGGCCGGCGGCCGCGCACCGGTGATCGGCGTGTCCCCCATCATCAACGGCGCGCCGGTGCGCGGCATGGCCGACAAGTGCCTGCAGGCGATCGGCGTCGAATGCAGCGCGGCGGGAGTGGGCGCGCTCTACGGGCCACGGTCGGCCGGCGGCGTCCTCGACGCCTGGCTCGTCGACCGCACCGATGCCGATACGGCGGTGCCCGGACTGCGGACGTACGCCGCCCCGCTCTGGATGACCGACGAGACGGCCACCGCCGCCATCGTCCGTACCGCGTTGGAGCTGGTGTGAAGCTCGAGATCCGGCCCGTTCCCGGGATCGGCGAGATTCGCCCCGGCGACGACCTGGCGGCCGTGATCGCCGCTGCCGCGCCGTGGCTGCGCGATGGCGACGTCCTCATCGTGACCAGCAAGATCGTGTCGAAGGCGGAGGGCCGCCTGGTCGACATCCCGGCCGACGGGCCGGAACGGCAGGCGGTCCGCGAGGACGTACTCGCCGCCGAGACCGCCCGTCCGGTAGCGCGGCGCGGTCAGACCCGGATCGTGCAGACCCACCACGGCTTCGTCCTGGCCTCCGCCGGCATCGACGCGTCCAACGTCGACCCCGCGTCCCTCGTGCTGCTGCCCAAGGACCCGGACGCGTCCGCCCGGTCGCTGCGGGCGGCGCTGCGGGAACGGCACGGGGTTGACGTCGCGGTGATCATCTCGGACACGATGGGCCGGCCGTGGCGCAACGGGCAGACCGACGTGGCGCTGGGCGTCGCGGGCATCGACGCGGTACGCGACCACCGGGGCGAAGTGGACCCGTACGGCAACGAGCTTCAGGTGACCCAGATGGCGGTGGCCGACGAGTTGGCGGCGGCCGGCGACCTGGTCAAGGGCAAGACGGCGCAGGTGCCGGTGGCGATCGTACGGGGTTATCTCACGGCCGCCGAGCCCGACGACGGCCCGGGAGCGGCGGCCCTGGTGCGGGACGCGGACCAGGACCTGTTCTCGCTGGGCACGGCGGAGGCACGGCAGGACGGCATGCGCGCCGCCGCCCGGTTGAGCGACCGGTCACCCGGCCAGCAGCCGGTGGATGCGGCGGCGGTGACGCGGGCCCTCGCCGCGGTGGCGGATGTGGTTGCGCCGGGCACGGTATTCACCCTGGTGACCGATCCGGGCGTACGCGCGAAGCTGGCGGAGAGCGTTTCCGGCTGGCCCGCCGGGGCCACCGGGATGATCACGTGCGGTCCAGCAGCCGCCGGCGACCGGGCCGACCTGGTGCGGTTCGGCGCCGATCTGCACCGGCTGCGGATCGCGCTGGCGGTGGAGGATGTCGCCTCGGCATTGCTGCCACCGCCGGCCGGCTCGCCGCTGGCGGCCGTCCTGGCGGTCTGACCGTCCGGCGGCCGGCGCGCTACCGGTTGAGCACCGCCCGCCCGAGCGGAGTCAGCGTATGCAGCACGGTGTTGCGGTCGCGGCGGCTCACCAGCAGACCGGCGTTGCGCAGTACGGTGGCGTGCTGACTGGCCGCGGCCGGCGAGATGTGCAGGCGGCGCGCCACCGCACCGGTGGAGCAGCCGTCGCCGACCGCCTCCAGCACGGCGGCCCGGGTGCGACCCAGCAGCGCGGCCAGCGCCTCCCGCCCGGACTCGGATGACGACTCGGGCGGGGCGGTGGGATCCGGTACGGACGCGAGCCCACCAAACCGGTCGACCGGGTAGACGAGGACGGGCGGTAGACCGGGATCGGCCAGGGCGACCGGGACCCGCACGCAGAAGAACGACGGCACGAGCAGCAGCCCACGACCGTCGAGGTGGACCTCGCGGTCGGTCGGATAGTCGTGCACCTCCAGTACGCCCCCCTCCCACCGCACGGCGGGACCGAGGCTGGTCAACAGCGCGTCCGTCCCGCTGTCCAGCAGGACCCTCACCCGCTGGGCGCGGTCGGCATCGACTGCGGTCTGGATGTGGGTCCAGTACGGCGTGATCGCGAACCGCTGGTAGTACCGCATCGACCGGGTCAGGTGGTCCAGCATCTCGATGTCGCCGCGCGCCAGCGCGGCGGCCGAGCGCGGAAGCGCGTTGTCGGCCGCCAGCCTGGTCACGTCCCGGCGCAGCAGCGCCGCCGGCGTGGACCGGATCGCATCGATGCCCGCCGCGAAGCCGAACAGGCTGTCGTACGGGGTGAGGAAGTCGGGGAAGTATCCGCGGGGCGGGTTCAGCGCGACCAGCAAGCGGAGCCGGGAGAGTGCGTCGGCCCTCCGCAGCCGGCTCGTTACGTCCCGCCGCCAGCCGGGAATGGCTGGATCGTTCTCCTGGATGAGGTGCAGGCTGAGGATAAGCTCCCAGACCGGGTCGGCCGCGGGCGCGACGCGGATGCGGCCGATGTCCTCGGGCGAGAAGACCATTCTCAGCACGGGCGCCCTCCGGGGAACGGTACGGGCATCGTGGGTCCTTACGGACTCTACGCGCGGCCGGTGTTTCAGGCAGCGCTGAAAAACCTCGACGGAACCGGGCCCCGGCCGGCATGCTCGCTGTGCCCGATCGCGCGGTCCGTCACCTGTCGTGACCGGACTGGCCCGTTGATCGAGGGTTGGGGAGGAACGCGACGCCCGGGTAGCCGCCAACGAGGGTCCGCGGCCCTAGATCCGCGGAGGCGGCGCCCGGGCGTTCGCCGTCGTCACGACGACCAGATCGCCACCCGGTGGTCCTCGTCCGTCACGTAGTAGGTGGTCCCGTCCACCGCGGCCAGGCCTTCCACGTTGTGCAATGGAGCCAGGTCGGCCACCAGTTCACCCGGGACCGAATGCGCGCCGATGCCACCACTCGCCGGCCGGCCGACGGCCGCGGCGGGTAGGGCGAAGCGCACGTGCCGGCAGGTGACGTCGCCGCCGGTGGGATGCTCGTCGACCAGCACCGAACCCTTGTCGAGAGCGTCGATGGACCCGATCACCGCGTGGTACCCGCCGGTGCCGTCCGCGTACATCCCCCGCACGCCGGTCAGCGTGTTCGGCGGGGTGACGCCGGTGAGCGCGTACGCCCGCAGCACCGTCGGCCACGTGCGCGGGTCGTCGTCGAACATCCCGGCCAACCCGTCGACCTCGACGAGGATCGGTTCGCCCTTGTCGGTGACCGGGAACCGCAGCCCGAGCAGCAGGGTTCCGCTCGGGTTGACGGCGGCCGCCTCCACGTTGATCGGCAGGTCGTCCTGGGCCAACCGGCTCACCCAGGATTTGGCGCGACTGGTCCCTCGCGCCAGCGTCTCCACGATGAACCGGTGTCGTACCCGGTCGCCCGGCGGCAGCGGGGTGATGTCGGCAGCCGCGAGGGCGTCGTTGATCGCCCGGTGGAGGCGGAACTTGTTGCGGACGACCTGAAGCTGCACCGGCCCGCGCACGGCTTCGACCTCCCGGAACCGCGCCACGAACGCCCGTTTCGGCCGCAGCGGCCCGGCCTTCGAGCCGAAGTGGGAGCCGAGAACGTACACCCAGCCGTCGACGTACGCCAGCGCCTCGCCGTCCTCGGTGCGGCCGTTCTCCACCCCGGCGTCGACGCTGAGGTGGTGTGCCGCCCAGGACCCGTCGGCGTGCTCGACGAGCAGGGCCAGGCACCGCTCGACCGGCCCCTCGTCGAGCACGGTCCAGAAGGCGCGATGGGCGTCGTACGCGGCGAGCACCTCGGGAGCGTGGACCGGGAGCAGATCACTCGCCTCGTTGCCGGCGACGGAGAGATCCACACAGGTGAGGGCTTCGGTCATCCGCCCAGCGTACGAACCGGGACCCCTAAGGTGGTCCGGTGCCCGCCGCCCTGCACGCCGACGCCACCGCCCTGCTCGCCGCTTGGCAGCCCACCAGTCCGGCCGCCGCCGAGGCCCGGGACCGCACGCTGGCGCTGCTCGCCGCCGGCCCATCCGTCATGACCCGGGCGCACCGTCCCGGACACGTCACCGCCAGTGCGCTGATCCTGGACTCGACCGGCACCCGGGTGCTGCTGTGCCTGCATGGCAAGTTCCACCGGTGGGTACAGGTCGGCGGGCACTGCGAGCCGGGCGACGGGACCCTCGCCGCTGCCGCCCGGCGGGAGGCGATCGAGGAATCCGGGATCGCCGGGCTGCGGCTCGACCCCGTACCCATCGACCTGGACGTCCACCCGGTCACCTGCCGGGGTGGCTCGGTGCACTACGACGTACGCTTCGCCGCGGTCGCACCGCCCGGTGCGGTCGAGCGGGTCAGCGCCGAGTCCGCGGCCCTCGGCTGGTTCACCCCGGACCGACTGCCGGCGCCGCTTGCCAGCGCCACCGACCGGCTGGTGGCGCCGGCGCTGGCCGCGTTCACACGAGGCCGTCTTCGCCCCGCTCCTTGAGCTCGTCGACCAGCTTCTTCACGTCCTGCGCCCGGTCCCGCGGGCAGACCAGCACGACGTCCGGCGTATCGACCACGATCAGGTCGTGTAGGCCGATCGCGGCGACCAGCCGGCCGGAGTAGGGCACCACGACCAGGCCGGCGCTGTCGCGGACCAGCACGCCGGGCTTGCCGTCCGCCGCCCCGGCGGAGAGCACCACGTTCCCGTCGCCGTCCGCCGGCAGCACTTCACCGAGTGTGTGGAAATCGCCGACGTCGTTCCAGCCGAAGTCGCCGGGTACGGTGGCGACCCGGCCGCCGGCGGCGGCGCCCTCCATCACGGCGTAGTCGACCGACACCTTCGGCAGGGTGGGCCACACCGCGTTGAGGACCTCTTCCCGCTCGGCGGTGTGCCAGGCCTGGGCGATCGCGGTGATTCCGGCGTGCATGGCCGGATGCTGGCGGGCCAACTCGGCGAGGAAAACGTCCACCCGCCAGATGAACATGCTGCCGTTCCACAGGTGCCGGCCGGACCGCACGTACGCCTCGGCCACCTCGGCCGTCGGCTTCTCCTTGAACTCCTCGACCATCCGCAGCGGGCCGTTGCCCAGCAGCTCGCCGCACTGCAGGTAGCCGTATCCGGTCTCGGGCCGGGTAGGACGGATCCCGACCGTCATGAGCAGGCCCTGCTCGGCACCGGCGACGGCCGCGTGCACGGTCTGGACCCACCGGTCCGGATCGCCGATCAGGTGGTCGGCCGCGAAGGAACCCATGACGGCCGTCGGCTCGCGCAGCGCGATCAACGCGGCGGCCAGCGCAATCGCCGCGCAGGAGTCCCGCGGCGACGGCTCGACCACGATGTTCTCTTCCGGCAGGTCGGTCAGTTGCCGGGCGACCGCCGCGACGTGTGCCGCGCCGGTGACCACCAGCGTCCGCTCCGGTGAGGTCAGTGGGCCCAGCCGCTGGACGGTCGCCTGCAACAGCGACGCGGAGGTGCCGGTCAGCGGATGGAGGAACTTGGGATGGCCGGCGCGGGAAAGCGGCCACAGGCGGGTCCCGCTGCCGCCGGCCGGAATAACGGCGAAGAGCACCGGGTCATCATCCCCTACCGGCTGCCGGCGGCTGCGCGCAACAGCGGCCGTGCCGGGTCGGGCAGCTCGAACATGGTCACCCGCACGCGCGCGACCAGGCCGCGATGTGCACCTCCGCGCTGGACTCCCAGGTGAACTCTTTGGCGCGGTGAAATCCCGCCTGTGCCAGCGCGAGGCGCCGGGGCTCGTCGTCGAGGAGGGCGGCGAGGTCGGCCGCGATCTGCTCGGGCGCCTCGCTGGTGTAGGCCACCGCGTCGCCGCCCACCTCGGGCAGCGACAGGCGCGGCGTCGTGAGCACCGGCGCGGCGCACGCCATGGCCTCCAGGACGGGCAGCCCGAACCCCTCGCCGTACGACGGGTAGGCGGCCACCAGAGCGCCGCCGAGGAAGCCGGGCAGATCGGCGTAACGCAGGTAGCCGGGCCGCAGGAGGCGCAGGTGGCCGGGGACGTCGGCCACCGCCCGGTCGATCTCGTCGTCGTGCCCCTGGCCGCCGGCCACGACCAGCGCCGGCGGCTTCTCCCGGTCGCGTACGGCCATCGACCAGCCCCGGATCAGGTTGGGAACGTTCTTGCGGGGCTCCTTGGCGCCGAGGAACGCCACGTAGTTGGTGTCACCGAGACCCAGCCGGGCCCGCACCCGGGCCTTCTCCTGCTCGCTGGGAGGGTGGAAGGCGGCGTGGTCGACCCCGTGATAGGCCACGTCGATGCGGGTCGGATCGGCGTCCAGCAGGCGGATCAGCTCATCCCGGGTGGCCTTGCTGGGCACGATCAGCCGATCGGCTCGGCGCAGCGACGTCTTGATGGCGCTGCGGAAGAACGTGCGCCGGGACTTGTCGTAGTGCTCGGGCTCGGTGAAGAAGGTCGCGTCGTGCACGGTGACCGTGACCGGACAGCCGGCGCGCAGCGGACACGTGTAGAACGGCGAGTGCAGGACGTCTGCCCGCACCTGCTGAGCGAGCAGCGGCAGCCCGGTCTGCTCCCAGGCCAGCCGCGCGGGCCGGTGCGCCACCGCCGCGGGCGCCGAGACCACCTCGGCCGCCGGCAGCATCCGGCCGTACCGTTCGGTGTCGGTGCGCAGGCCCACCACGGCCAGTTCGACCTGGCTGCCCACCACCTTTCCCAGCGCGCCGAGCAGGCCGTCGACGTACCGGCCCACGCCGCCGCGATCCGCGGGGACACTCGTGGCATCGATCAGCACGCGCGGTGGGCGACCGGCGGTCACTGGGCGGCTCCTCGGTTGCGAGCTGTGGGAAACAACACTGCAACCAGCCTACGCCGGGCCCGCCCCGGCCCGTTGACCGCGGCACGGCGGAGTTTGCCCACCCGTGATCACCCGGCCGATCCGTCATCCGGCGGTATCGTCGCCGCGATGGCCGAGACTATTGCCCGGATGTTCGCCGCCGCGGTCGCGCGGGATCCGGCCCGCCCGCTGCTCACCTGGTACGACGACGCCACCGGCGAGCGCACCGAACTGTCCGGGGCCACGCTGGACAACTGGGTTGCCAAGACCGGCAACCTGCTGGTCGATGATGTGGGATTGGCGCCGGGCGACCGGGCCGCGGTGCTGTTGCCGCCGCACTGGCAGACCGCGGCGGTGTTGCTCGGCTGCTGGGTGGCGGGCGGGTCGGTGACCGCGGGGCCGCCGGAGCCGGTCGAGGTCCTGTTCGCCGCGGCCGACCGGATCGACGAGGCGGCCGGATGGGCCGCCGGTGAGCGGTACGCGCTCGCGCTCGCCCCGTTTGCCGCGCCACTGCGGGACGTACCGGCCGGATTCGCCGATTACGTCGTCGAGGTACGGGGGCACGGCGACCACTTCCCGCCGTACCCGGGTGGCGGGCGGCAGGACGCGGAGCTGTGCGAACGGGCCAGCCGGCGCGTCGGCGAGCTGGGAATCGGATCGGCCGACCGGGTGCTGGTCGACGCGACCCGGCGGACCGACCCGGTGGACTGGCTGCTCGCTCCGCTGGCCGCGGGCGCGTCGGTGGTGTTGTGCGGCAACCTCGACCGGAGCCGGCTCCCCGCGCGGGTCGCGGCGGAGAAGGTGACCACAGAGCTCTGACCGGGCACGGCGGGCTCGAACCAGGCCGAGCGGTCGCCCACGCCCCGTCAGCGCGTCTCGGCCCCTCGCTTCTCGGCGAACTGGGCGAACGCGGTCAGCGACTCCGGGTTGACCAGGGCACCGGTGGCCGCGGCCGAATCCACCGGGGTTCCGGTCAGGATCTTCTTCACCGGCACCTCCAGCTTCTTGGCCGACAGGGTCCGCGGCACCGCCCGCACCTGGTGGATCTCGTCCGGCACGTGCCGCGGCGACAGGGCCGTCCGCAGTTCCCGGCAGATCCGGGCCCGCAGCTCGTCGTCGAGCTCCAGCCCGTCGGCCAGCACCACGAAGAGCAGCAACTCGCCGGCCCCGCCCGCGCGGTCCTCCAGGTGGACCACGACCGAGTCGACGACCTCGTCGAGCCCCTCGACCACGGAGTAGAACTCGGCGGTGCCCAACCGCACCCCACCCCGGTTGAGGGTGGCGTCTGACCGGCCGGTGATGACGCAGGTGCCCCGCTCGGTGATGGTGACCCAGTCGCCGTGCCGCCACACGCCCGGATAGACGTCGAAGTAGGCCTCGCGGTACCGGCGGCCATCCGGGTCGTTCCAGAAGCCGACCGGCATGCTGGGCATCGGCGCAGTGATCACCAGCTCGCCGAGTTCGCCGACCACCGCTGTTCCGTTGGCCGACCGCGCCTCGACCTTGGCGCCCAGGCAGCGGCAGGCGATCTCACCGGCGTACACCGGCAGCAGCGGTACGCCGCCGACGAAACCGGTGCACACGTCGGTGCCGCCCGACAGGGACTGCAGTTGCAGCCGGTCGCCAACGGCCTCGTAGACCCAGGTGAAGCCCTCTGCCGGCAGGGGCGCCCCGGTGGAGCCCAGGCCGCGCAGCGCGGAGAGGTCGGCGAGATCCCGAGGCCGCAGGCCGGCCTTTCGACACGCCAGAAGGAAGGGGGCCGAAGTGCCGAAGTAGGTCATCCCGGTGTCGGCCGCGAGACGCCACAGCGCGCCGAGATCCGGGTAGCCGGGATTGCCGTCGAAGAGCACGATCGCCGCGCCGACCGCCGGACCGGAGGCCAGGAAGTTCCACATCATCCAGCCGGTCGTGCTGAACCAGAAGAACCGGTCCCCCGGGCCGAGGTCGTGGTGCAGGGCCAGCATCTTCAAGTGTTCCAACAGGATGCCGCCGTGGCCGTGGACGATCGGCTTGGGCAGGCCGGTGGTCCCGGAGGAATAGAGGACGTACAGCGGATGGGCGAACGGCACCGGTGCGAACTCCAGCGGCTCGTCGGTGTCCGCGGCCACGTCCGCCCAGGGCAGCGCACCGTCCGGCAGTTCGGCGTCCGGCGACAGGTACGGCAGGACGACCGTGTGCCGGACCGACGGCAGGGCCTCGCGGATGGCCCGTACCTCGGCACTGCGGTCGATCGGCTTGTCGCCGTACCGGTAACCGTCGACCGCGACAAGGAGGGTCGGCTCGATCTGCCGCCACCGGTCGGTGACGCTGCGGGTCCCGAACTCCGGGGCACAGGACGAGAAGGTCGCGCCCAGGCTGGCGCTGGCGAGCATCAGCACGTATGTCTCGGGGATGTTGGGGGCGTACGCGGCCACCCGGTCGCCGCGGCCGATGCCCAGGCGCCGCAGCCCGGCGCGGACCCGGCGCACCTCCTCGCGCAGGCCCGCCGCGGTCAGCGTGACCGGTGGCCGGCTCTGGCTGTGCCCGATCACCACGGGGTCGTCGTCGGCCAGGCCCGGCATTCGCAGCACGTGCTCGGCGTAATTGAGCGTCGCTCCCGGGAACCACTCGGCGCCCGGCATGGTTGGCGTGGCCAGGGTCGCCGACGGCGGGGTGTATGCGGCCACGTCGAAGTAGTCCCAGATCGAGCGCCAGAACCCGGAAATGTCGGTGACCGACCACCGCCAGAGCGCGTCGTAGACGGTTGCGGGGGCGCCACCGGAGCCCGCCGCGGTGAAGTCGAGGTTCCGCTCGTCGCGCAGCCAGCGCAGGTAGTCGCCGATCCGGGACGTATCGAGTACGTCGGCCGGCGGCGCCCAGAGAATATCGCCGTTCACGCTGCTGCTCCTCCCCTCGGACGCCACGCCGCTGTGGTGGCCGCTGTCGCCATCTTGCCGTACGCCCGCAGGCCATTCTCCGGGGCGATGGCGGCCCGCGGGGCGTGGCCGGGCCACATCCGCGGAGCGGCCGCCATGTCGCCGGTCGACGTCACGGTCCGGTCGCCGCGCGATGGGCCAGGATGGCCCGGCGGCGCGCCAGGCGGTGGGCCCGCCGGATCTGCGCCTCCCGGAACCGCCGCTCGTCGTCCACGGTCTGCGGCACCACCGGACGCACCGGGCGAGGGGCTCCGTCGGCGTCCACGACGACGAAGACGAGGTACGCGGTGGCGACATCCACCGGCTGGTCCTCGGCCCGGTCCCACCGTTCGGCCATCACCCGCACTCCCACCTCCATGGAGGTGTGGCCGGTCCAGTTCACCTGAGCGTGCGCGTGCACAAGGTCGCCGACCCGGACCGGTTCGGCGAACACGATCTCGTCGATGGCGGCCGTCACCGCCGTACCGCCGCTGTGCCGGGCCGCGGCCGCCCCGGCCACGTCGTCGATGAACTTCATGAGCACGCCGCCGTGCACGGTCCCGTACAGGTTGACGTCGACTGCGGTCATGATCCGGCTGAGCGTGACCCGGGAGTACGCGGTCGGCTTGCCGGAGGGCACGGGCTGCTCGGTCATGACCGAAACGGTACGGTGCCCGGATGCGACATCTCTGGAGCCTCCTCGCCGGGCTCGTAGCCGCCCCGCTGGTCTGGGTGCTGGTCGCCGCAGGCCAGGACGGGTCGTCTCGAACCATCGGCAACTGGGTCAAGAACAACACGTTCAACTGGGCCAACCTCATCGAACCGGCCGTCTACCTTGCCGCGGCGGCCGTCCTGCTCGGTGTGGTCGGCATGCTGCGGATCTCGCCGCTCGGCCCGCTCGTCGCGGGCCTCATCCTGGTCGCGCCGTACGCGGCGATGTTCCGCGTGCCGTTCAGGGTGCACGACGCCGTGCCCGACGGCTGGCGCCTCTTCGGCGATGCGCTGCCGCTGGAACAGCCGCTGGACAACGGCACTCTCTTCCTTATCGGGGCCGCGCTGCTCATCGCGACCTTCAGCGCTCAGCGCTGGCGGCGGTGGCCGGCCGCGCCGGAAACGCCCCTGCCGTCCGGCGACGACCACAACATGTTCGACTGGTCGGCACCGGCGATGCAGGAACCCTCGCCCCTGTCTCTCGGCTACCCCGACGCCGGGTCCCGTACCGAGTCGATGCCGCAGCAGGGCAGCGGTTCGCCGTGGACGGCTCCGCCCCGCACGGGAACGGGCCGGGAGAACAGCCTCCCCTAGCCGCCGGGTCGGGAGCCGGCGGCCGGCTTCCGACCCGCCCAGCGACTATCCGCTCATATGGCTGCTACAGCGCGTAGTCTCCCTGCAGGACAACCGCAGGGAGCTCCGATGCGACACCTCAAATCGTTCCTGCTGTCGCTGGTCCTCGCGCCGACCATCTGGGCGCTGGCCGGAGTCGGCCTGGTCGTCCAGCACAACACCGCCGCCGGGCTGGACGCGTCGCTCGATTCCACCCGCCTGGCCGGCCTGGCCGCCCTCGCCGGCGCCGGCGTACTGGCGGCAGTGTTGGCGGTCGGGCGGCTGTCCCCCCTCGGGCCGGTGCTGGCGGGGCTGGCCTTCCTGGTCGCCGTCGGATATGGCCCGGCCCTGCCCGGCCTGCTCCCCGACCTTCCCATGGGTCTGGACGGGGCCCTACTGCGGCCGGCCGAGGGATACGCGGTGCTGGTCGGCGTGCCGCTGCTCGCCACCGCGCTGACTGCCCGGTGGCGGCGACCGCTGGCGGTACCGGACCGCCCGGTGGCGGCAGCGGACTACCATGCCCCGCCGACGCCGACGCCGACGCCGACGCCGACGCCCACACCGACACCGACACCGACGCCCACGCCGCCGACCGCCGCCTCCCCGCCGCCGTCGGATCCGACCGAGAGTTGGACGAACGACGCCACCGAGGATCTGACCCTCGCCCTGGTGCCGTTGCGGACGACTCCGCCCGCCGCCTGACCGCGCCGCTCAGTCGCGCAGCAACTGGCGGGCCAGGACGATGCGCTGAACCTGGTTGGTGCCCTCGTAGATCTGGGTGATCTTGGCGTCCCGCATCATCCGCTCGACCGGATAGTCCCGGGTGTACCCGTACCCGCCGAGCAACTGGACCGCATCGGTGGTGATTTCCATCGCGACGTCCGAGGCGAAACACTTCGCGGCAGCGCCGAAGTACGTCAGATCGGCGTCCCCGCGTTCCGACCGGGCCGCCGCGGCGTAGGTCAACTGACGCGCCGCCGCCAGCTTCATCCCCATGTCGGCGAGCATGAACTGCACGCCCTGGAACTCGGCGACCGGCTTGCCGAACTGCTTGCGCTCCTTGACGTACCCCTTGGCGTAGTCGAGCGCGCCCTCGGCGATGCCGACGGCCTGCGCGGCGATGGTGACCCGGGTGTGGTCCAGGGTGCGCATCGCGGTGGCGAACCCGGTGCCCGGCTCGCCGATCAACCGATCGGCCGGAATCCGGACGTCGTCCAGGTAGACCTCGCGGGTGGGCGACCCCTTGATGCCGAGCTTTTTCTCCGGCGCGCCGAAGCTCACGCCCGGGTCCGATTTCTCCACCACGAACGCCGAGATGCCGCGGGAGCGGGCGGACGGATCGGTCACCGCGAAGACCGTGTAGTACTCGGATACCCCGGCGTTGGTGATCCAGCGCTTCACGCCGTTCAGCACCCAGTGGTCCCCGTCACGAACCGCCCGGGTGGTCATCGAGACGGCGTCGCTGCCCGCCTCCGGCTCCGACAGGCAGTACGAGAACATCGCCTCGCCGGCGGCCACCGGAGCCAGGTACCGGCGCTTGAGCCCCTCCGAACCGGCCAGCAGCAGCGGCATTGTCCCGAGCTTGTTGACCGCCGGGATCAGCGAGGACGCGGCGCAGGCCCGCGCCACCTCCTCGATGACGATCGCGGTCGCCAGGGCGTCGGCGCCGGCACCGCCGTACTCAACCGGGATGTGCGGGGCGTGGAAGTCGGCGGCGCGCAGGGCGTCGTACGACGCCTTGGGGAACTCGCCGGTCTCGTCCGCCTCCGCCGCGTTCGGCGCCACCTTGGCGGTGCATACCTCCCGCACCGCCTCCCGGATGGCTTCGTGTTCCTCGGGCAGCCGGTAGACGTCGAAGGCGGGGACTGTCGTCATGTTGGCCCTTTCTCGGCGGATCATCCCGCGCGGCGGTAATCTGGCTCACCTGCCCGGCGCGCCCATGCGAGGATACCGGCCAGAGTTCGGCCATCCTCACCGCTGCGTGGCTTGCCCGCTACGGTCCGCTCTGCGGGCGGTGGCGGCGCAACCCGGGTGGGCCGGACGAACAGCACCAGAGATAATTTGTGCGACCGGTGCCGATGCTGCGGTGCCGCAGCCAACGCGACGCGACCATTGCGGCGCCCGAGCGCGAGCGGAGAACCCTGGCGTGACGATTCCGTACCCGACGAACCAGCCCTTGGCGCCAATCGCCGCGGTGACCCCGCCGTCCGGTTCCGCCCGTCCCCGGTTGACCTTTGTCGGCACCGGCTACCTCGGCGCGACCTACGCCATCTGCTACGCGGAGCTGGGCTACGAGGTGCTCGGCTTCGACGTCGACGCGGACAAGATCGCCAAGTTGAACGCCGGCGAGGTGCCGATCCACGAGCCGGGCCTGGACGAGCTGCTCCGGCGCAACCTGGCCGCGGGCCGGCTGCGGTTCAGCACCGACATCGCCGAGACCGCCGACTTCGGGGATGTCCACTTCATCTGCGTCGGCAGTCCGCAGCGGGCCGACGGCATCGGCGCCGACCTGTCGTACGTCGAGGCGGCCGTCACCAACCTGGCCCAGCACCTGACCCGCAAGACGCTGATCGTCGGCAAGTCGACCGTGCCGGTGGGTACGGCCGAGTGGGTCGAGCAGCTGATCGGCAAGCACACACCGGCCGACCTGGGCGTCGAGGTGGCGTGGAGCCCGGAGTTCCTCCAGGAGGGCTTCGCGGTCGACGACGTGCTGCGGCCCAACCGGATCGTGGTCGGCGTCAAGAGCGAGTGGGCCAACACGATGCTCTACGCCGCCCACAAGGGCGTGTTCGACCTGGCGGCCACCGAAGACCGCGAGGTGCCGCTGGTGGTCACCGACTTCGCCACGGCGGAGTTGGTCAAGATGGCGGCCAATGCCTTCCTGGCCACCAAGATCTCCTTTATCAACGCGATGGCCGAGGTCTGCGAGGCAGCCGGTGGCGACGTCACCCAGCTCGCCCGCGGCATCGGCTTCGACCCGCGGATCGGCAACCGGTTCCTGCAGGCCGGGCTCGGCTTCGGCGGGGGCTGCCTGCCCAAGGACATCCGGGCGTTCCAGGCCCGGGCCCAGGAACTCGGCGCCGGTGAGGCGCTCCGCTTCCTGCACGAGGTCGACCTGATCAACCAGCGGCGCCGCACCCGGGTCGTGCAGCTCGCCGCCGACCTGCTCGGCCGGCGCTTCGGCCCCGCGGGGCCGGACCTGTCCGGCACCCGCATCGCCGTTCTCGGCGCGACGTTCAAGCCGAACACCGACGATGTCCGGGACGCACCGGCGCTCGCCGTGGCCGGGTTGCTGGCGAAGGCCGGGGGCGACGTACGGGTCTACGACCCGCAGGGCATGGATCTCGCCCGCCAGGCGATGCCGGTGTTGACGTACGAGCCGACGATGAACGACGCGGTGCGCGAGGCCGACCTGGTCTGCGTGCTCACCGAGTGGGCCGAGTTCCGCAACGCCGACCCGGTCGGCCTGGGCGAGCTCGCCGCGGGCCGACGTGTGGTCGACGGCCGCAACTGTCTCGACTCCACACTGTGGACCCAGGCCGGGTGGGAATACCGGGGCATGGGCCGCCCCTGACCGACGGCCGCCCTCCTCTCCGGCCGTCCTGATCGCTGGCCGGGTGCCCACCCTCGGGGTAGGCACCCGGCCATTCTTTTGTCTTCCCGACGTGGTTGGTTCACCTGCCGCCGATCATGCGGCATGCTCGAAGTCCACAGTGCGGGGCCGCAGGGCGGGAGTCAGGTGGGGTGAGCGCGAGGAGCGCGGGAGCGCAGCGACCAAGCACCGCAGTCCCGAACGAAGGGACTCGCGGGTGAGCGGATTCGTGTGTCCGTCGTGCGGCCGCAAGATCGCGGCGGCTCCCCGGTGCCCGCACTGCGGAGCGCCGCAGGGCCAGTGGGTCGACGAACTCGCGCGCCTTGAGCAATCCATCGCCGACCTGAAGGCCCGCGACGCGGCGTTGCTCAGGGAACAGCAGCAGGTCGCCGCCCAGATGCAGGCCGCGCTGTTCCAGCGGGACGCCCTCGCGCACGTCAGGGGCGAACAAACCCGGCACGCCACCCGTCCGCGGCGGATCCTGCGGCGGCGTTCCGGCCGGCGGCCGCCGACGGCCGATCCCGGGACGCCGCGGCCGCGCATCCCGCGTCAGCAGCAGGCTCGGCGCACGACGGAGCCATTCCCCGAACCGCCTCCGCTGGTCGACGTCAACGAGCCGGCCGGCCGGCCCGAAGCCTCGTCGCGTGAGGTGCAGAACGTCCTGCTCGGCCTCGGCGCCCTGCTGCTCGGGGTGGCCGCGTTCGTCTTCGCCGCCCTGGCAATCAGCTCGCTCGACCAACTCGGCCGGGTGGCGATCCTCCTCGCCGCCACCGTCCTGACGCTGGCCGCGCCCGGCACCGTCGCCCGGCGCGGCCTGACGGCGACGGCCGAAACCATCGCGACGATCGGCCTGCTGCTGGTCCTGATAGACGGGTACGCGCTCTGGACCGTCGACGCAGTCCGCGGCGGGCCGCTGTCCCCGTCGGTCTTCGCCGGGCTGGCCTTCGCCGTGACCGCCGCGGTGTCCGGAATGTACGCCGGCATGACGGGGTTGAGCGCTCCCCGCTACGCCACCATCGTGGCGGCTCAACCGATCGTGCCGCTGCTCGCGTACGACTGGATCACGTCGACGGCCGGCTGGGCGCTCGTTCTCGCCGTCGTGGCGCTGGTCGACCTTTACATCGGGCGGCTGCTCGGCCAGCAGGGACGGCTTGTGCTGCCGCCGTGGCTGACACCGCCACCGGCGCCGGACCCATTGGTCGGCCCGGATGTCGGCCGGCCGGAATCGGCGCCGGAAGAGGTTGACGCCGTACTCCGGCCAGACCCGGTCGACGGCGCCGCGGCCGAGCCGGACGGCGTGCGGGGCCCGGACGACCGCGCCGTACCGGGCGCCGAGACACCGACGCCACCGGGCGACCTGCCGTCGGCCCGCTGGCTGTGGGAGCTGACCTGGGGACTGCACGCGCTGACCGTCGTGGCCGCCCTCGGCTTCGCGACCGCCGCGCTGGTCGGCGCCGCCACCGTGCCGAGTGCAACCCGGGCCGCGGCCACACTGATCCTGGCTGCCGTGGTCGGCCTCGCCGGTGCGCTCAGCGTGCGGCAGCCCCCGCTGCTGGACATTGCGGCCGGCGTGCTGACGCTCGCGGTGATCGGCGCTTTCGGCCGGGTCCTGGCGGTGGCGCTACCCGGTCGCGCGCTGCTCCTGATCGCGATGGTCATCGCCGTGACCGGGCTGGGCGTACGTTCCGTGCCGGCGGCCGCCCGCCGCGGCCCGCAGCTCGCCTCGGCGGTCGCGCTGGTGGTGATCGGCGTGGTGGTCGCCGGTGGCGCGCTCCGGGCCGCCCTGACGGCGATCCAGGCCGCCGTGCCGGTCTGGCGGGCGGATCTGGCCGCGTATCCGGGCAAGCTCGCCGCGGCGGTCGGGCCCGCCGACTGGCAACTGGCCGCCGCGGCCCTGCTGCTGACCATCGCGGCGGTCTTGTCATTGCCGCAGGAGCTGCGCCGCGAGTTCGCCGTCGCGGGTGCCGCGACCACCGCCCTGGCCATCCCGGCGTCGCTGGGACTGCACTGGTCGCTCGCACCGTGGCCGCCGCTGCTCGCGGCGATCGGCATCGGGATGGTCGGGTTGTCGGCGAACTCCACCCGGGCGGCGCAGACCCACGTGCTCGCGGCCGGCGTGCTCGGCCTCGCCGCTGCCGGCGCCGGGTTGGCCCGGCCCAGCCTGACCGGCGCTGTCCTGTTCGTGCTGGCGTCGGGTGCGGCGCTGGTCGCGATCATTGCGGAAGGAGGCGCGCGGGCCCGCGGGGACGCCTCCGGCACAGTCGGCGACTGGGCCGCGGGCGGAGCCGCCTTCGCGCTGCCCGGCGCGGTCGCCGGCTTTGTCAGCTCGGCCACCATGGCCACGGACGCGGACCGCCCCGCGGCCACCCCGGTCCTCGCGGCGACCTACCTCGCCGTCTGCGCCACATTGGGATACGCAGCCATGACCCAGGTAGCGCAGCGGCACATCAGTACGCCGTTGGCGCTCGGCGCGGGCTTCGGCGCCCTTGCCGCGGCCGCGGCCGGTTTCGCGGCACCCGGGTCCACGGCCGCCGACGCATGGGTCGGCGCGCTGGTCTTCGTCGCCGCGGTGCTGCTCTTCCTCACGCCGACGATCGACGCCGGAAGACGGGCCGACCGCTGGTACGACGGCGCCGACCTCGCCGCCGCCGCGGCCACCACCGCCCTGGTCGCCACCCTGGCCCGCACTGCGGCCATCCTGG